>JAFPDA010000065.1 GCA_017425575.1 Lachnospiraceae bacterium
AAAACTCTGAGACAACTTTTCTCAAATAACTACACATAAGTCACAGGTAAAATATATAGCCATCTGAAAATCATTGTACAAACTTTTATAGTGTGTATTAAACGACAAATATTATATATATCCAGAAAAATTTTGTCAAAAAAGGCTTATACTGCCTGATACTCATACTAACTGTGAATTTTGTATAAACTACTACACAATATATAAACTCTCTGTAATTTATTACCAAATATTATTATCCAAAATTCCAAGAAGCCAGAGCGGTATTATCAATCTTGCTTTACAAGACCTGTTTCTGCCCTGACTTCTCATATATAGTTTAACAAATTTATTACTTCATTTTTGATTTAAATATCAGCGAGGCAAGATAACCAAATATCAGAGCTGCTGATATGCCGACAGCACTTGAGGTAAAACCGCCTTCAAATATACCTATAAAGCCATCTTTATCTATTGCCTCACGCACTCCTTTAAAAAGAGTGTTTCCAAATCCAAGAAGTGGCACAGTTGCCCCGCATCCTGCCCATTTTGCAAAAGGCTCATAAATTCCAACTGCGCCAAGCACAGCTCCTGTGCATACAAGTATCACCATTATTCTTCCAGGTAAAAGTTTTGTGTTGTCCATAAGTATCTGAACCACAACACAGATAAGACCTCCAACGATAAATGCAATCAGATAATTCATAAATCCTCCTTTCTGAGAATAACAGCATGTGCAATCCCCGGTACACTGTTTCCTTCATTAAAACTGACCTGCGACAAAAGTGCACCTGTCGGCACAAAGAGAACCCTTTTCCACTCTCCTGCTCTAAGCTTATGCATTATAAATCCTGTAAGCATAACTGCACTGCACCCACAGCCGCTTCCTCCTGACTGTACATTCTGGTCACTGCCATAAATCTCAATTCCACAATCCATATAATTTCCAGAAATGTCGTAACCTCTCTCATGAACAATGTCAATAAGAATATCTTTTCCAACAAGTCCGAGGTCTCCTGTTATTATCTTGTCATACATTTCAGGTTCATATCCAAAATCAATAAAATTCTGCACTATAACTTCTGCTGCCGCCGGCGCCATGCATGCACCCATGTTCATACTGTCCTTTACACCATAGTCAGTCACTTTTCCCGTTGTGATTCCTTCAATGTGTACCTTACTCTTTTCTTCCTTTTTCCCCTCGGCACATGCAACCACTACTGCACCACTTCCTGTAACAGTCCAAGTTGCTGATTTTTTGCGCTGGTTTGCATATGCCAAAGGAAATCTGAATTGTCTCTCAGCGCTTGCAAAATGGCTTGAGGTGATAGCAAGAACTCTGTCAGCAAAGCCACCCTCCGCAATCATTGAAGCCACAGCCAGCGACTCTCCCATAGTTGAACATGCTCCATATACACCAAACAATGGCCTGTCCAGTTTCATAAGACCAAATGAAGATGCCATAAGCTGTCCAAGCAAATCGCCTGCAACTATATATCTTATATCCGTCACTTTGCAGCCCGCATTTTTTATCGCAAGCTCTGCCGCCTTCTCCTGAAATTTACCTTCCGCTTCCTCCCATGTATCTTCCCCGGCTTTCGGGTCCATCTCAAGTTTTTCAAAATACTGTCCATAGGGACCTTCTGCTTCCTTTTCACCTACAACAGACGCACATCCCATAATATATGGTGGATTTTTAAATTTAATACTCTGCTTTCCAAGCATCTTATATTTTTCCATATACTTCTCCATTCTTACATAAATATAAATTTCATACTCTCTGAATTACAATTTTTATACTTCTTATAATTTCCTGTTTTTATATAATTTATGTAATTAATCAAAAAGGTAATTTACAAACTATCATGATAAACATACTCACTTATCCTCAAAGAACAAAGAGTTTTTCTTGCAAAACTCTAACGCATTCGCGGTATTGCTAAGCAATTAAATTCTTCTCCGCGAACTGCGAATCCCCACGGAGCGTTTTTTGCTTTATAGGACGAAGTTTCCTATAAAGTAAAAAAAACGATACTGTATAGAAATTATTTCTATACAATATCGTCTGTATTCAGTCTAATACCGATTACAATATTTAATTTTGATGTTCTAGAACCCATTGCAGTAGTTCTTCATATCCTATATTTTCCGCTGCAATATCAAGAATGGTAACAGTTCAGCCATGATTATTTATAATAGAACTCAAGGCTAAACTGTTACATTACATTAGATTATATCATCCACCTCATTGAGAGTTGACTCATCACCAAGGTCAACTTTCTTCATTTCTTTTCTATAAACAATGTCATATAAAACAGGAACTACGAAAAGAGTCATAAGTGTCGCATACGCAAGACCACCTATTGTAACTATCGCCATACCTCTTCCCATTGCTGCCGTACTATCCTGACTTGCTGCCATTGTTGACATGGCAAGAATAGTTGTAAGGGCAGTCATCATAATAGGACGCATACGAGTTTTTCCTGTTTCAACAAGAGCTTCTCTCTTTTCTGCACCGTCAAGCCTTAATTTATTTACATAGTCTATAAACACGATACCGTTATTAACAACTACACCTGCAAGCACCAAAAATCCCATAAGTGCCATTACAGAAATCTCCTGCTTTGTTACAAGAAGTGCAATAAGACCTCCTGTAAACGCAAGTGGAATTGTAAATAATATGATAAACGGAGAAAGTAAACTCTGGAACTGTGCCACCATAATAAGATATATAAATACGATAGCAAGACCAATCATTGTAAGCATACTCTTTACCATCTCATTATTCGTCTCACTCTCACCTGCGACTTTTATAGTATATCCATCAGGAATATCATACTTATCTATAAGCTTCTGAACATCTCTGCTCAAAAGTGTCGCATTATATCCGTCTAAAACTGTAGCCTTGACAGCTATGTACTTTTCAAGGTTTTCTTTATTGATAGATGCTAAGCCTTTTGAATCCTCAAGTGTGGCAAACTCTTTAAGTTTATGAGTCTCTTTTTCCTGCTCCCCTTTATCATTTGTCTTTGTAGTCTCAAATTCATAATCCATGATGTTTTTAGTGTTTATCTCATCACGTTCATCAATTATCTTAACCTTGTA
>JAFPDA010000009.1 GCA_017425575.1 Lachnospiraceae bacterium
CAGAAAAGAATAAAACTTCCTTCAGTGTTTAATAATGCAGATGAGAAAAATCTTGTGGATGTGCTTGATAAATTTATAGAATATCTTGGAGTTAAACCGGAATCCAGAAGTGTATCATATATGTCACAGTTATCACATTCATCTGTCTGCTGTTACAGATGTGGTCATGTATTTAAAGATGGAAATATATGTCCTAAATGCGGAAGTAAGAATTGACAATTGTATTGAATATGTTATAATGTAGAAATCAAAACTACATGTAGTAATAAAAGATTCTACAAATAAAACAAATAGCTATGATGGCAGACGAGTCACATTTTCGCAACAAGTTGCTTAGAAAGAGGAATATTATGGAATATCAGATTATCAGCGATGGTTCATGTGATTTGGATATAGACACATTAAAGAAATATAACATACATACAGTGCCTTTTTATGTATCATTTGATGGGGAAAAGTATGATAAAGAGATTCAGGAGATTGAAATAAGAGATGTGTATGAGAGGATGGTTACAGAACCAAAGCTATATCCAAAGACATCACTTCCTTCAGTTCAGAATTATGTTGATGCTTTCACTCCTTATATTGAGGAGAGAAAAGCTATCATATGTATAACTATAACTACTACGCTGAGCGGCTCGTTTAATTCTGCGGAGAATGCCAAAGAGATATTGCTTGAAGATTATCCGGACGCAAAGATTGCTGTTATAAATTCATTTGGTGCAACTGTATTTCAGGGACTTTATGCAATAGAGGCGGCTAAGATGCAGCAGGCTGGCAAAAGTTATGAGGAAGTTGTAGAAAAAATTCAGGGCGAGATGCAGAAATCAGCAAGAATCCTCTTTACAGTTGGCAGTCTTGACTATCTTCAGCACGGTGGAAGAATCGGAAAACTTGCAGGCATTGCAGGAAATGTGCTTAATCTCAAACCTATGATAACTCTCAAAGGTGGGGCTATTGAATCATCAGGACTTGCAAGAAGCCGTAAGAAATCAAAAGCAAAATGTATTGAACTGTTACGTGAATATTTTGATGAGAATGGAAGTTCCCCTGATGATTATGTGTATGCAGTAGGTTTTGGATATGATAAGGAAGAAGGAGAAGCCTTTAAAGAAGAAGTTGATGAGGTTCTTCAGGAGCTTGGAACCTCAGAAAAGGCAAAACTTGTTCAGATTGGTGCAACTATATGTGTGCACACAGGACCTTATGCTCTTGGAATTGGTCTTGTTAAGAAGTGGAGTGCATGTTGACAACACAAAAACTGTGAAGTATAATAAAAGTTAAGGCGATGACGAAGAGGAGTACCATAACTTATCGTTTACAGTGAGTGGAGGACAGTGAAAACTCTGCAGAGTGAATTTATGGGAAAAACACTTTATGAGCTGCAATCTGAAAAATATAATATTCTGATAATTATATTTAGTAGGTGCGCCGTAAGCTGCACGACAGACAGTAAGAGAGACTGATTACAGTAATTCGGGTGGTACCGCGGACATATATTTGTTCGTCCTGAACTTTTGGTTTAGGGCGAACTTTTTTGTTCTTTATATTGAGTGACTTCGTCCTATTAAGCAGAGAAATATTTAAAATGATTGATAATGGAGGTAAAGATGAACACATCAAACATTTATCGTGACAGAACTTTAAATAACATTGGTGAAGGCGATGTTGGACAGAAATTAAAGGTAGCAGGCTGGGTGGAAAATATACGTGACCACGGCGGTGTATCTTTCATAGATTTGAGAGATATGTATGGAGTACTTCAGGTTGTTATGCGTGATACAACTCTCCTTGATGGTATAAGCAAAGAAGAGTGTATAAGCATCGAGGGACAGGTTGAGCGTCGTGACGAGGAGACATATAATCCAAAGATTCCTACTGGTACAATTGAGCTTGAGGCTCATTCTGTAGAAGTACTTGGACGAGTATACAAACAGCTTCCTTTTGAGATAATGACTTCAAAAGAGACAAGAGAGGATGTTCGTCTCAAATACCGTTACCTTGACCTTCGTAACACAAAGGTTCGTGACAATATGATTTTCCGTTCTAATGTTATCAGCTTCCTTAGACAGAAGATGACAGACATGGGATTTTTGGAGATTCAGACACCAATTCTCTGTGCTTCATCACCAGAGGGCGCAAGAGATTATATTGTTCCTTCTCGTAAATTTAAAGGTAAATTTTATGCACTGCCACAGGCACCACAGCAGTATAAACAGCTTCTTATGGTGTCAGGTTTTGATAAATATTTCCAGATAGCACCTTGCTTCCGTGATGAAGATGCACGTGCAGACCGTTCTCCGGGAGAGTTCTATCAGCTTGACTTTGAGATGAGTTTTGCTACACAGGAAGATGTATTTAAAGCTGGTGAGGAAGTTCTTACTGCAGCATTTGAGAAATTTGCACCAGAAGGATTTGAGGTTACACAGGCTCCTTACCCTGTCATAAGTTACAAGCAGGCAATGCTTGAGTTTGGTACAGACAAGCCAGACCTTCGTAATCCACTTCGCATAGTAGATGTTACAGATTTCTTCCAGAGATGTACATTTAAGCCTTTCCACGGAAAGACAGTTCGTGCTATAAATGTTCATGCAAAGCTTTCAAAAGGCCAGCATGAGAAGCTTCTTAAGTTTGCACAGTCTATCGGAATGGGTGGTCTTGGATACCTTGAGGTACTTGAGGATAAGTCATATAAGGGACCTATCGATAAGTTTATTCCAGACGATATGAAGACTGAGATTGCAGAACTTGCAGGTCTTGAAGCAGGAGATACAATTTTCTTTATTGCTGATAAAGAAGAGCTTGCAGCAGTATATGCAGGACAGATTCGTACAGAGCTTGGTAACCGTCTTGATCTTATCGAGAAAAATGCATATCGTTTCTGTTATATCAATGACTTCCCTATGTATGAGTATGATAAGGAAGAGAAGAAATATATCTTTACACATAACCCATTCTCAATGCCACAGGGTGGTCTTGAGGCATTAAACACAAAAGAGCCTTCAGAGATACTTGCATATCAGTATGATATTGTATGTAATGGTATCGAGCTTTCATCAGGTGCTGTCCGTAATCATGACCTTGATATAATGGTTAAGGCATTTGAGATTGCAGGATATACAGAGGAAGACCTTAAGGAAAAATTCGGAGCTCTCTACAATGCATTCCAGTTTGGTGCTCCACCTCATGCAGGTATGGCACCTGGTGTTGACAGAATGATAATGCTTCTTCGCAATGAGGAGAATATCAGAGAGATAATTCCATTCCCAATGAATGGTAATGCTCAGGATCTTATGTGCGGTGCTCCAAATGAAGTTTCAGAGATGCAGCTTAGAGAAGTACACATCAAGGTAAGACAGTAAGACACATAGATAGTTTATAAAATGTTTAAAGATTCTCCTGTAACGGTTTTTGCCAGTTCAGGAGAATTTTTAATGTTGGAATGGAGTATGTTATGGACAAAAAGGAAAATCCCCTGGGTACTTTACCCATAAGCAAATTGCTTGTAAAATTTACAGTTCCAAGTGTAATTGCGATGCTTGTGAGTGCATTTTACAATATTGTTGACCAGTTCTTTATAGGACAAAAAGTGGGAAGTCTTGGAAATGCTGCAACTAATATAGCATTTCCTCTCTCAATAACATGTATAGCAATAGCTCTTTTATTTGGAATAGGCGGTGCCTCTGCATTTAATCTTTCAATGGGAGCAGGTGATTCAGATACAGCGACGTATTATATTGGCAATTCGTTTACGATGCTTTTTGGTCTTGGAACAATACTTTTGGTGATAACTGAGGTGTTTCTTAAAGATTTGCTGATATTTTTTGGTTCTCCAATGGAAGTGCTTGATTATGCTGTGACTTACACAAGGATAACAGCAATAGGTTTTCCGTTTCTGATATATACTGCCGGAGGTGGACATCTTATAAGGGCTGATGGAAATCCGAAGATGACAATGATATGCAATATTATTGGTGCCGTTATAAATGTAATACTTGATGCTGTGTTTGTGTTTGGATTAAATCTTGGCATGGCGGGAGCGGCATATGCAACTATAATCGGTCAGATTATATCTTCAGTGGTTGTATTTGTATATATGCTTAATTTTAAAACTGTGAAGCTTGGGCGAAAGCATTTCATACCAAGGTTTGAATTTATTAAAAGAATAGCATCGCTTGGTGCAGCGCCATGCAGTAATCAGATAGCAATGATGGTAGTCCAGATAGTTATGAACAAGTCACTGAAATATTATGGCTCTATATCTGAGTACGGTGAGGCTATACCTATTGCATGTGTTGGAATAATATCCAAGGTAAACCAGCTTTTCTTCTCATTTATAATAGGAATGTCACAGGGACTTCAGCCTATAGCAAGCTTTAATTATGGTGCGAAAAATTATCAGAGAGTAAAGAAGGCATATAAGAGTGCTGTAGGATATGGATGTGCATTATCAGTGGCAGCATTTTTGTTGTTCCAGATTTTCCCATATCAGATTATTTCAGCATTTGGAGATGGGACAAAGGAATATTTTGAGTTTGGTGTAAAATATTTCCATGTATTTTTATTCTTTACATTTATAAACTTTATGCAGCCGATATCTTCCACATTCTTTACAGCTATCGGCAAACCGGTCAATGGTATGTTTTTGTCTCTTACAAGGCAGATATTATTCTTGCTTCCGCTTTTGGTAATTCTTCCGCTTATTATGGGAATAGACGGAATAATGTTTGCAGGACCGGTAGCGGATTTGACAGCAGCAATAGTTTCAGGTGTGCTGATATTCAGGGAGTTTTCGGATAAGCGCTATGCGAAGGTGGAAAATTAAAAGAGTGACACCGAGATAGGAGTGAAGGATGAAAATACTGATATACAGGTGGAATTCGTATAATCAAAAGGGTATTGAGGATACTTTTATACGGCTTGGCAATGAGATTTCTATACTGGATATACCTATGGCGAGTATTGAGGAAGATTTTGTATATGAGGAAAATTTATTGTCACGGCTTAAAAGGGAGCATTTTGATTTTGTTTTTTCGATAAATTATTTTCCTGTTCTTGCCAGGTCATGTCAGCAGAGTGGTGTGATGTATGTATGCTGGAACTGTGACAGTTCACTGCTTTCTATGTATCATGAGTCTGTTTTTTATGATACAAACTATATATTTACCTTTGATTATTCTATTTATAAGGAATTTAAACAGCTTGGCTGTGAAAATATATTTCACCTTCCGCTTGCGGGCAATACGTCTTTTCTGGATATTAAACCACAGGATAAGTTATATGATATATCGTTTGTGGGAAGCCTTTATAAGAAAAATTCCTATGATGCTATTGCAGATAAGCTGCCTGATTATCTGTGTGGATATCTTGAGGGAGCGCTTTATGCGCAGACGCTGGTGTCAGGCGGAAATATTATTGAAAAGCTTCTGACACCTGATATAATCTCAAGCCTTAATGAGATTACTGATTATAATAAATCAGAAGCTTCATTTGCGGATATTGGAAAACTTTTTTCCAGCACAGTGCTTGGTTTTAAAGCAGCGTCAATGCAGAGAATAATGTATCTTAATCATCTGTCGGAGATAATGCACAGTGGTGGTGCCCTGGGAACACCGTATGAAGTTCATCTTTTTACAGATGACGAGTCATCAGTATTTCCCTTTATAAGGAAACATGGAAGGGTTGACTATTTTACACAGATGCCATATATATTTGCAAATAGCAGGATAAATCTTAATATTACAATACCAAATATAAAGACGGGGCTTTCGCTTAGAGTATGGGATATATTGAACTGTCATGGATTTCTTATGACCGATTACAGAGCTGAACTCACAGAATATTTTGTGCCGGATAAAGACATTGTAATATATGAAGACGGTGATGAATTATCTGCAAAGGCTGAATTTTATCTTAAAAATGAGTCGCTTCGCCAGAAAATTGTGGCTAATGCATATGATAAAGTACGAAAATATCACACATGTGAACAACGGTTAAAGAAAATGCTTGAGATAGTGGACAAAAACACTATATAATCAGATATAAGCAATACATAATGCATAAAATATGATTATGAAAGGAAGATTTTATTTATGACAGCAAATAAATTTATTCTTGAAGAAAATTCAATGTATGAGGAGCGTTTTTTGCTTGCATCAGAAAGAATTTCATCGATTCATAAAGATGTGTGGGAAGAGGAGAGTCCGCTTCCAAATGAATCACTGACAGATTATTTTAGAAAGGTTTCTTACTTTCTTCAACAGATAACAGAATTATACAGACTTGTATCAACAAATGAACTTGAGAAATTCACAACAATGGAACTTCATCACTTAAACAGGGCTTTATATGAAGATATAACAGGTTCTAATTATGAGAAAAGTTATGCAAATCCTGATTATGCCTTAGAGAAGCTTGGTAGTGAACTTGCACCATATCTCTGTACTCTGTATACAGAGTTACGCGGAAATATTGCATATGCGTTTGAACAGAGACTTATGTATCTGACTATATCATATGAGCTTTTTATAGAGATATATAATCTTCTGGAAGATAAATACTGTGAAGTCAGTGAGATACATTCTTCGTTGTATTATTATTTCTTTGATTATACAGATGTGACAGCTGTTGACCGTCTGCACTCGCAGCTTGTACCTGAGATGTCATTTGCAACTGATATTATTATGAATGCTGATTTATCTGACCCTAGATATCTTTATTTCTTTGGAGAATATATATCTGAAAATGAATATCAGACAGCAGAATATCTCAATACACTGAGTGAAAAAGAGATATCAGATATGGCTTCAACTTTTACAGAAGGATTCCGCAAGGGATTTGAGGCTTATAAAATTGACCTTTCAGAGAAAAAAACTGTAAGTATCAGATATACGCTTGGTTTTGAAAGAATTGTAAGAGAAGCGATTAAACAGTTTGCAGATATGGGGCTTAAAACAACTATATACAGGGCTGGTGTAAGTCTTGTATCCCGTTCACCACGTGGAAAAATCGGATTTTTTGGTGGCACGCCAAACAGACAGTATGATTATGACCACAGGAATGATGAGGCTCTTATATTCGACAAAGGTTATGCTGAGAGAAAACTCAGCGAGCTTAAGATAGCTTATGAAAGCCTTAAGACTGAGGCGGCAGAGTATGCGGGACCTGCTGTTATGGAGGTGTTTGGTGAAAAGAATTATATCCCGGTAGAGAAGAAATCAGCTGTGGCATTTAATGCAAAGCAGCAGAAGCAGAAGGTTGATTATCAGGCAAGTGCCTCTCTTATAACAAATGAATATATGCCGGGAGATAAGATAAGCTTTAC
>JAFPDA010000066.1 GCA_017425575.1 Lachnospiraceae bacterium
AGCATATGTATACACGCATCTTGACCTTCCAAACCTTAAATATCATCCGGATACAGAGAAGGCTATAGAATGTATCGGCAATGGTGATATATCAGGACTTTCAAATGTGCTTTCAAATGTACTTGAGACAGTTACCGTACCGGAATATCCTGTTCTTACGGAAATTAAAGAGTTTCTGGTACAAAACGGTGCGGCGGACTCGCTTATGAGCGGAAGTGGTCCGACAGTATTTGGAATATTTAAGAACAAAGAAGATGCGCAGAGAGCATATGATAAGGCTGGTGAAAAATACAGTGGATATGATGTTTTAATATGTCAGACGATGTAATTTATCAGAGCTGAGAAGCAGACTTTGCTAGGTTTACAGAGCGATTGTTATAAGATAATTTATTTTTGGATAATGATGTTAATAAAAGTATATGTATATCCGATATAATTAGTACAAACACAAGTAAACATTATCGTTCAATGGATTGAATGATTTTTTAGATACCGGTCCGGGCAGCGGATAATTTCACTGTCCGGTCTGGCTTGGGAAAAGGAGGTCAAAAAATATGGCTATTTCAGGAGTATCATCAACTACTCAGGCGTATGAGTCTCATAATGCTGTAACAGCTGCAAAATCCGGAGAGAATAAACCAGCAAAGGCAGAAGAAAAGGATAAAGCAGCAGTATATGAGAAAACACCTGTTGCTAACAAAGACAGTGCAAATAAGATATACAACAGAGATGAGATAGTTTCTAAGCTTAAAGCAGATCAGCAGTCACGTGTTGAATCTATGCAGAATCTTGTAGAGAAGTTACTAAACAAGCAGAAAGGTACTTTCGATTTACTTAACGGAACAAATCTTGCAGATATCTTTGAGAAGGCTTCTGCACTTGCAGACCCTGAGACTATCAAGAAGGCACAGGAAGATATCTCTGAGGATGGTTACTGGGGAGTAAACAAGACTTCAGACCGTCTGGTAAGTATGGCAATAGCACTTACAGGTGGAGATACAGATAAGGCTGATGAGATGATGGAAGCTATGCAGAAAGGTTTTGACAAAGCTACAAAGGCATGGGGTAAAGACCTTCCTGACATATGCAAGAATACAATTGAAGCTGCAAAACAGAAGATGGAAGACTGGAAATCCGGAAAGACTACAGCGCAGGATTATTCAGATTATCTTTCCTGACAAATCGGATTTAATGGTGGAGACTGCTATGATAAGAAAACATATCTTATTGTGGCAGTCTTTTTACTTATTATGAAAGTGTCGTCAGACAGGAAAATAAAGTGGACATATCCTCCTTATTTTTGGTAAAATATATAAATAACAGTGATAATATATCCGATATATTTAATATGATTGTCGGATATATTATACGATATTTTTTAGGCAGGAGGTACGAGGAATGAGAAAAAAGATAACTAAGATAGCTGCTATGTTTATGGGAGGTGCTGTGATTGTTGGTTCGAGTCAGGCAGCAGCTTTGAATGTGGTATCAGCAAGTGAAGGAAAATTTATCTAAATCAAGCAGAATACCCCCACCTCAACATTTTCAATGTAGGTGGGGGATGAATGCGTTTTTGTGTAAACTTTTAGATATATTTTACTGAAATACTTTGTTTTTTAGTAAAATATAT
>JAFPDA010000067.1 GCA_017425575.1 Lachnospiraceae bacterium
AGTTACAATATAGAAAGAGGTATTTATGTATAGCGAAAAAGTAATGGATCATTTTTCAAATCCTAGAAATGTTGGTGAAATCGAGAATGCCAGTGGTGTTGGAACAGTTGGAAATGCTAAGTGTGGAGATATAATGAGAATGTATCTTGACATTGATGACAATGGAGTTATTCAGGATGTTAAATTCAAGACATTCGGATGTGGTGCAGCAGTTGCAACAAGCAGTATGGCAACAGAACTTGTAAAAGGAAAGACAGTTCAGGAAGCACTTCAGGTTACAAATAAGGCTGTTATGGAGGCACTTGATGGACTTCCTCCTGTAAAAGTACATTGTTCTCTTCTTGCAGAGGAAGCAATTCATGCTGCGCTTTGGGATTATGCTGAGAAGAATGGTATTGTTATTGAAGGTCTTGAGAAACCGGTAACAGATATCGGAGAAAAAGAAGAGGCACCTGAAGAGGAATATTAATCTTATGATTTAAATATGAAAGGTTCGCGTTAAGCGGGCCTTTTGTGCAATTAGGAATTAAAAATGGAGGAAAATATGGATAAAAAGACAGTTGTGGTAGGAATGTCAGGAGGAGTTGACTCTTCTGTGACAGCATATCTTTTAAAAGAGCAGGGATATAATGTAATAGGAGTTACAATGCAGATATGGCAGGATGAAGGCGTGGCAGCAAGAGAACTGGAGGGAGGCTGTTGTGGCCTTTCGGCAGTAGATGATGCAAGGCGTGTTGCACAGTCTCTTGGTATACCATATTATGTTATGAATTTCAGGGATGAATTTCAGAAGAAAGTAATTGATTATTTTATTGCAGAGTATAAAAAAGGAAGAACTCCAAATCCATGTATCGCCTGTAACAAGTATCTTAAATGGGAAGCTCTTTTACAGAGGTCAATGGAGATTGGTGCAGATTATATAGCGACAGGTCATTATGCGAGAGTTATACAGCTTGAAAATGGAAGGTATACAGTGAAAGAATCGGCTGCTGTAAAGAAAGATCAGACATATGTTCTTTTTAATTTAAGTCAGGAACAGCTCAAACATACTCTTATGCCTGTGGGGGATTATGATAAAGACCAGATAAGAGAGATAGCAGAAAAGATTGGTCTTGGGGTTGCACATAAGAGTGACAGTCAGGATATATGTTTTGTGCCAGACCATGATTATGTTGGTTTTATAGAGAGAGAGACAGGAATAAAATGTGAGCCTGGCAATTTTGTTGATGAAGCTGGAAATATACTCGGAAAACATAAGGGAATAGAAAATTATACTATTGGTCAGAGAAAAGGACTTGGAATTTCTTCGTCATCACCTTTATATGTAAAGAAGATAGATGTTGAAAATAATGCAGTTGTACTTGGTGATGGAGATAGTATATTCTCAGATACTATTTATATAGAAGATGTGAATCTTATGGCAGTTGAAAAAATGGATGGTCCACGTAAACTTATAGGTAAGGTAAGATATTCACATCCTGGTGCAGAGTGCATAGCAACACCGATGCCGGATGGAACGATAGAGTGTAAATTTACAGAGAAACAGAGGGCTGTAACACCAGGGCAGGCACTTGTACTCTATGAGAATGATTATATATTTGGTGGTGGATGGATAAAATAAGTTTTTTGAAAAAATCCTATTTCCCCATTGACAAAGTAGGGAAATAGGTATAATATTAACCCATCGAAACAAAACATACTAACACGGTATGGAAAACGGTTTATCGAGAAGGGGGTAATAAAATGAAAAAATACTTCAATAAAAAGGATGACCGAATGTGTTGCTGTTGTACAGAGGATATAATGGATTAAATGAAAAATATATAACAATAAAATTTATAATTAAAGGAGAATATAATTATGGCTAAAAAATCATATGCAGATAGAAATTTAAAATTTGAGACACTTCAGTTACATGTAGGTCAGGAAAGTCCGGATCCTGTTACAGATGCAAGGGCAGTACCTATTTATCAGACATCGTCATTTGTTTTTAGAAATTCACAGCATGCGGCTGACAGATTTGGTCTTAAGGATGCAGGAAATATTTATGGAAGACTTACAAATCCTACAGAGGATATTTTTGAGAAGAGAATAGCAGCTCTTGAAGGTGGAGTTGCAGCATTGGCAGTTGGTTCCGGTGCAGCAGCAATTACATATACAATTCAGAATCTTGCACTTTCCGGAGATCACATTGTAGCTGCTAAAAATATTTATGGTGGAACATATAACCTTTTAGCACACACACTTGTTGATTACGGTGTAGAGACAACATTTGTTGATCCACTTGATCCTTCAGCTTTTGAAGCAGCTATAAAAGAAAATACAAAAGCTCTCTATATTGAGACTCTTGGAAATCCAAATTCAGAGGTTTCAGATATTGAAGCGATTGCTAAAATTGCTCATGCACATAATATTCCACTTGTTATTGACAATACATTTGGTACACCATACCTTATCAGACCAATTGAGTATGGCGCAGACATTGTTATTCATTCGGCAACAAAGTTTATTGGTGGTCATGGAACTACAATTGGTGGTGTTATCGTTGATGGAGGCAAATTTGACTGGAAAGCATCCGGAAAATTCCCACAGCTTACAGAGCCAAACCCAAGTTATCACGGTATAAGCTTCGCTGATGCAGCAGGTTCTGCAGCTTTTGTGACAAGAATAAGAGCAATCCTTCTTCGTGATACAGGAGCTACATTATCACCTATTCATGCATGGATTTTCCTTCAGGGACTTGAGACTCTTTCTCTCAGAGTAGAGAGACATGTTGAGAATACAATAAAGGTTGTAAATTATCTGAAAAATCATCCACTTGTCGAAAAGGTAAATCATCCTTCAGTGTCAGAAGATCCATCACAGCAGGCTCTTTATAAGAAATATTTTCCAAATGATGGTGGTTCAATATTTACATTTGAGATTAAGGGAGATGCAGGGAAGGCACAGGAGTTTATAGACAATCTCGAACTTTTCTCTCTTCTTGCAAATGTAGCAGATGTTAAGTCTCTTGTTATACATCCTGCATCAACAACACATGCAGAGCTTAATGAGCAGGAGCAGTTAGATCAGGGAATTAAACCAAATACTATCAGACTTTCAATTGGTACAGAAAATATAGATGATATTATCGAAGATCTTGACGAGGCTTTTAAAGCAATTCAGTAGTATAAACTGAAAACTGTTATATAATAGAGAAAAAATGTAATATTTTGTAAAAAATTCAGGACATCATAAAAAAAGCAGTTTAGCAGCGATTAGACTGATTGCAGGCGTTCTGTGCTCTGGTGTCCTGAATACTTATTAGTTTGTTCAGAAAGGAAGCGTATAAAATGTCAAAAATTTATAACGGAGCAGTAGATCTTATTGGAAATACACCACTTGTAGAGTTTAAGAACATTGAGAAGAAATATGGCCTTGAGGCAAAACTTCTTGCTAAAGTTGAATATTTTAATCCTTCAGGCAGTGTAAAAGACAGAATTGCCAAAGAAATGATTGAAGATGCGGAAGAGAAGGGGCTCTTAAAACCAGGTGCAACTATTATTGAGCCAACTTCAGGAAATACAGGTATCGGTCTTGCAGCAATAGCAGCGGCAAAGGGATACAGACTTATAATTGTTCTTCCAGAGACTATGAGTGTTGAGCGCAGAAATATTATTAAGGCTTATGGAGCAGAGCTTGTGCTTACAGATGGAACTAAGGGAATGAAAGGGGCTATTGCGAAAGCAGAAGAACTCTCAAAAGAGATAGAGAACAGTTTTATTCCGGGACAGTTTGAAAATCCTGCAAATCCAAAAATTCATTATAAAACAACAGGTCCTGAAATCTGGGAAGATACAGATGGCGAAGTTGACATATTTGTAGCAGGTGTTGGTACAGGTGGTACAGTCAGTGGTACATCGAAGTTCCTTAAAGAGAAAAAAGAGTCTGTAAAAGTAGTTGCAGTTGAGCCGGCTTCATCACCAGTGCTTTCAAAAGGTCAGGCTGGTCCTCACAAGATTCAGGGTATCGGTGCAGGTTTTGTGCCTGAGACACTTGATGTTAAATCATATGATGAAGTAGTTGCAGTTGAGGATGATAAGGCATTTGAGACAAGTAAGGATATTGCTAAATCAGAGGGTATCCTTGTGGGAATATCTGCCGGAGCTGCTTTGTATGCAGGTATAGAAGAGGCTAAGAAGCCGGAGAATAAAGGAAAGACAATAGTAGTACTTCTTCCTGACAGTGGAGACAGATATTATTCAACAGCATTGTTTAATGAGTAAAGTATTGTGAGCTGGTTAAGCCTCAAATCCCTATTGTAATAATTTAATGTTGATATTGTGCTCACAATAGGGTTGCACAATGATATATGTAATATAAAGAAGTAGATATGGTATAGAAGGTATATCATATCTCTTTTTTTTATGTTACAATATATATATAGTTTTGTGAGTATGGGGAGGGTTTTTGATATGAAGATGATGCATTTGTCGGATTTGCATTTTGGAAGACAGCTTCACGGTTATGATATATCAGATCTGCAGCAGGATGTTATAGAGCAGTTTGTGAATATTATAGAAGAAGAGAAACCGGATGTAGTTCTGATATCGGGGGATATATATGATAAGACAATTCCTTCGGCTCAGGCGATGACTCTTCTTGATGATATGCTGGTCAGACTAGAGGGGACACCGGTGCTTATAATAGCAGGAAATCATGATTCGGCAGAGAGACTTAAGTTTGGACAGAGTTTTTTGCAGAAGCATAATATACATATATCGGTTATGCCGCCTCAGAGTGAGGAGGAGAGGCTTAAAAAAGTTGTGCTTGAAGATGAGTATGGCAAGGTGAATTTTTATCTTATGCCTTTTATAAAGCCGGGAATGGTAAGACATTTTATGCCGGAGGAAGCAGCTGAAGGCGAAGAAAAAATAATAGAGAAATTTTTGGAAAAGGAAAATATTGATGAGAGTGAGCGTAATGTTATTCTGTCGCATCAGTTTTATATAAATTGTGGAAAGAATCCGGAGTGTAGTGATTCTGAGAAGCACAGGATATCGGTTGGAACATCTGATTCAGTTGAGATATCAGTTATTGGAAAATTTGATTATGCAGCTCTTGGACATATACACAAAGCACAGAGTATCGGAGATGAGAGATTCAGATATTGTGGAACTCCTTTGAAGTATTCGGTAAGTGAGTCGAAAAATGAGAAAAGTGTAACTATTGTTACGCTTGGAGAAAAAAGTTCAAAACCGGATATAAAAACAGTACCATTATACAGTAAGAGAAATGTTGCGGCATTTAAGGGGACTTTTGATGAGATTAAAAATTGTGCCACAGAGGAAAACAAGGATGATTATGTAAGTATAACGCTTACTGATGAGGTGGTTCCTGATGATGTAAAACAGAAATTAGGGGCATATTTTAATAATATTCTTGAGGTAAATATTGATAATGTACTGACAAGAAACATCCTTAGCGAAGATATTGGGGATTTTAAAGAACTCACACCATTTGAGGCATTTCAGAAATTCTTTGAAAACAGAACAGGCAATGCTATGAATGAAGAAGAAATTCAGCTTATAAAGGAGATAATAGACGAGATATGAGACCGGTATTGTTAAAAATGTCAGCTTTTGGCTCGTATGGCGGACTTGAGGAATTAGATTTTTCTAATGTAAATAATGGACTTTTTCTTATTGCAGGAGATACAGGCTCAGGAAAGTCTACAATTTTTGATGCGATAATGTTTGCTCTTTATGGTACTCTGAGTGGAAAAGAGCGAAAAAGCACTATGATGAGGAGTGAGTATGCTTCTGACAAAACAGAGACTTTTGTTGAATTTACATTTGCATATAGAAATGGCAGTGATGAAGACATTTATACAATACGAAGAAATCCTGCTTATATGAGAAGAAGTCTCAGAAAAAATAAAAGTGGAAATTATGATAACGTAAAACAGGATAGTAAAGTAAGTCTTATTATGCCTGATGGAACTGAATTTCCAGGAAAAATAACAGATGTAAATAATAAAATAGAAGAGATAATTGGCCTTAATGCAGAACAGTTCAGCAAGATAGCACTTATAGCCCAGGGAGAATTTCAGGAACTTATAATGGATAAGACTGGGAAGAGAAAAGAGATTTTCCAGCATATTTTTTCTACACAGATATATGATAAGATAGAGAAGAAGATAACTGAAAAATGCAAGGAAATGTATGGGCAGAGAAAAAACAGCAATACAAAGCTTGAACAGCAGATTGACGCTGCCATTGTACCTAAAGAGAGTCCGTATATTGACGAATGGAACAGTGTGGTCGAAAAGATGGACACCGAATCTGAAGAGATTATAAATGTACTTGGCAGGGAAATAGAGAGAGTTTCTGAGTGTGAGAAAGAAAAATCCAGACTACAGAATCAAATCAATCTCAAATTAAAAGAGCTCTCGGATAAAATTACAAAAGGCAAAGAGAAAAATGTTCTTATAGCAAAACTGGACATGCTGCAGGAAAAAAAGAGTACATTAGAAGGACAAAAAGCAGAAATTGATAAGAAAGCAAAGGTTGTAAAATCGGCACTGGCGGCCAGGAATGTCAGATTTAATGAAATCGCATATACAGCTAAATTAAAAGAGCATGATGATGTAACAGACAAGAAAACAAAGCTTACAGAAGATAAGCAGAGATTAAGTGGGCAGAAAGAAATTACAGAATTAAATTTTGATAAATTAAGCAGAGAGTATGAGCAGAGAAAACCAGAGCTTATAAAAGAACAAAATATATTGCAGCAGCATATTGAAAATTATAAGGAGATATCAGAGAAAGAAAAAACTCAGAAATTATTTGATAATAGAGAAAAAAATATTTCTGCTGAGTTAGAAAAATTAAATGAAAAACTGGCAGGGAATAACGAGAGAAAAAAAGAAATTGAAGAATTTCTGGAAAAGAATAAAGATGTTGGGCTGTCAAAAAATAAAAGTGAAAATGAACTTGAGACAGTGACTGCCAAACTTGGTATTATCTCCAAAATATTTGATAAAAAAAGAGAAATAGATGAACTTCAAAATGATTTTGAGACTGCATCTTTAGTGCTTGGGAAGTCTTTAAAAGAGTGGGAGATGGCAAGAAGAGAACATGAGGAAATTTACCGTAAATACATATCATGTCAGTCGTCTATTCTCGCAGCTGGGCTAAAAGAGGGACAGGCATGTCCTGTATGTGGTTCTGTAAATCATCCTTGCATAGCAAAGCAGACATCAGACACAGTTTCAGATAAAGACTTAAAGAAGGCAGAACAGAAAGAAAATAAATTCAGGGAAAAACAGCAGAATGACAGAATTAATGCTGAAAATATAAATGCTGCCCTAAAATCAGCAAAGCAGATGGTTATTGAATATATAATCCAGATAGCTGATTGTACAGAAAATGCAGAGACAATATCTTCTGAAACACAGATTTGGAAAGAGATAAGTGATAAAAAGACTTCCTTGTCTGACCAAACACAGATATTGTCAGATGATATACAGAAAGCTAAAGAATTGATGGAAGAATGCGAAAATGTTAAAAAACAATTGTCTGAGATTTTGCTGGACAATGAGGTTATATCAAAAGATATAGAAAATAATACCCAGGATTTAAACAGGACACTTATAGAAAAAGAAGGTGTTTTAAGAGAGATACAGTTGCTTAAAAGTAGTATGAAAGACAAAGATGAAAAAACAGTCTGCTTTGAGTTTGAAGTTTGTAAAAAAGAGCTTTTGGAACTTGAACAGAATTATAAAGATGCTGATAATGATTTTAAGCAGATACAGGAAAAACTTACCTCTGTTCAGGGG
>JAFPDA010000068.1 GCA_017425575.1 Lachnospiraceae bacterium
ATGGAACAAGAAGCTGTATTATTTGAATTTAATTCAGGAGAAAAGCTTAGTAGAAATTACTCTAAAGGTGATTTTGATATTATATTTTTAGATATACGTATGAAACAGCTGGATGGAATTGAGACGGGAAAAGTTATAAGAAAAATTGATTCCAGGGTAGAGATTGTCTATGCGACTTCCAGTGATGAGTATTTTAAAGATGGATACGGAGTACATGCGCTTTCATATATTTTAAAACCATATGATATGAAACAGCTTAGAGAGACATTAGAATATTATTTTGAAAAGCACAATATTGTGGGTAACGGAAAAAAGGAGATGCTCGGTATAAATATTCAGCAGAAGCAGATATTTATAAGACAGAAAGATATATGCTGGATGGAATCTGTGGGACGTGTTGTCAATATATACTGTAAAAAAGATGTGTATAAAATATATGCAAGATTAAATGATATTGAACAAAAGTTAAACAGTGATATCTTTTTAAGATGTAATCAGAGCTATATAGTCAATATAGAATATGTTGATGATGTTGTGGATTATGATTTTTATCTTAAAAATGATACATATATACCGATTAGAAAAAGAGATAAAAAAGAAATCGTGCAGAAGTATTATAATAAAAAGAACTGGCTTGATGGAGAGGGCGAAAGGAGTTCTTTGATGGAGAGAGGTGAATAAAATGGCAGACAGCAATTCTGTGTTGATTATAGAACAGAATGAGGATGACAGGAACAATATAATTGAGGTTTTAAGTTCTGAGTATAAGGTTATAGAAGTTTCGAGCAGTATTAATGCTATAGATGTTATTGAGGAGAAACTGGATATAATCACAGTTATTATTCTAGATATTACAGATAATACCTTTGATGGCTATGATTTGCTTTGTGAGATGAAGAGAAGAGGATATCTTGTAAAGATTCCGGTTATTGTAACGTCAGGTGAAGGTGACGAAGAGCTTGAACTGAGAGCATTATCAATGGGAGCCAGTGATTTCCTTAGAAAACCATATAATTCCCTGATTGTACAAAAACGAATAGGGAATATTATGAAGAACAGGGAAAATGCAACCATGGTTGATCATCTGGAGAAAGATTATCTTACAGGAGTATATTCAGAGGAAGTATTCTGTAGAAGAGTTGTACAGCTTATGGAGAAAAATCCGGAGCAGAGTTATGCGATTGTATATTCAGATATGGAAAATTATCAGTTACTTAAGGATTTGTTTGGTGAAACCGTAAGCAACAATATACTTGTATATATGGCGAAGGTATTTAAACATCTTATAGACAGGAACGAGATTTGTGGTCGTTTAGAGGGGGACCATTTTGTATTATTTGTAAAATATGATGAGGGCAAACTTCAGGAAAATCTTGAGTCTGTTGTAAAGATAATCAATGAATTCCCGGTAAATATGAATATAAGACTTCGATTTGGTATATATGAGATTACTGACCGCACAATGCCGGTATCAGCCATGTGCAACAGGGCGATGATTACTGTAAACAATATAAAAGGAAAATATGGTCAGTGTGTTGCATTTTATGATAATGATATATGGGAAAAACAGTTAAGGGAACAGGAAATTATTGACTGTATGGAAACTGCCCTTAGGGAAAAACAATTTGAGGTTTATTTTCAGCCAAAGTATGACCTTGCTTCAGAGAAGATTGCAGGAGCAGAAGCACTTGTAAGATGGCATCACCCTACAAAAGGATTTATGAATCCAGGGGAGTTTATTCCTCTTTTTGAAAAAAATGGTTTTATAACAGAACTTGATAAGTATGTATGGGATTCCACATGTAAATATATATCTACATGGAAGAAAAATGGATATCCTATTGTACCGGTTTCAGTAAATGTCTCAAGAACAGACATATATAATCCTGAACTTGTAGATATTATTCTTGGTATGATACATAAATATGACCTTTTACCTGAAAACATACATCTTGAGATAACAGAGACTGCATATACTGATAATCCACAGCAGATAATAGATGTTGTGAAGAAGCTTAAGATGATTGGTTTTGTAATTGAAATGGATGATTTTGGTTCTGGTTATTCATCTCTTAATATGCTTAATGAACTTCCAATTGATATACTTAAACTTGATATGGGATTTGTGCAGGGAGACTTTAGTTCAAACAGTAATAACATCCTGAGTTTTATAATCAGTCTTGCAAAGTGGATGGATTATGCGGTTGTAGCTGAGGGAATAGAGACAGAAGCGCAGATACAGATGCTTAGAAATATGGACTGTAACTATGTTCAGGGATATTATTATGCAAAACCTATGCCACCTGATGAGTTTGAGGCATATATGCTTAAACATAATGTACTTCTGGAAGATCCTGACAGTTTTGCAAGTGATCTAAATCAGATGAAGTTTCAGAAATCTCAGGGAGTTATGCTTATAGTTGATGACCTTTCGCTTAACAGAAAGATTCTCAGTGCTTCATTCAACCAGTATTTTAAGATTGTTGAGAAAGAGAATGGTGCAGAGGCATTAGATTATATAAAAGACAACTATAAAAATATAGATGTTATAATGCTTGACCTTGTAATGCCTGTGATGGATGGTTTTTCTCTTATGAACAAGTTGAGAATGGATGAGAAATACAGAAATATACCAATAATTGTCACATCGCAGGGTGGAGAAAAGAGTGTTGAGAAATCATTTGCTCTCGGGGCCACAGATTTTGTTGAAAAACCATATAATCTCAGAATTATACTTCACCGTGTACAGAATGCGGTTATGGCGTTCAGAAATGCAAAGAAGATAAGAGAGAGTGTTGACAAAAAAAATGTGCTGGTATAGAATGGGGACATTAAATAAAAATAACACGTTGAAGAGACGAGTAAATTATAGAAAGTGATTACAGAGAGAGATTGTTGCTGGAAATATCTTATCACACTATTTTTGAAGACTACCTCTGAGTGGCTCTAATCAAGCCCGGTGATTCCGTTATAATCATATGAGTGGCAACGAGGCTGATATCCGGATTAGGCCTTGTTGAAAAAGGGTGGAACCGCGATACAGATTAAAAGTAGCGTCCCTTCTGGCATATATGTATATGTCAGAAGGGACTTTTTGTTTAGGAGGAAATATAGAAATGAAGATAACATTAAAAGATGGTTCTAGTAAAGAATACAGTTCTGCTATGTCAGTATATGATATCGCAGCAGATATAAGTGAAGGTCTTGCAAGAGTTGCATGTGCAGCAGAGATAAATGGACAGATAGCTGACCTTCGTACAATTGTAGAAGAGGATTGTGAACTTAATATACTCACATTTGATTCTGAGGGAGGAAAGAAAGCATATCGTCATACTTGTGCTCATGTTATGGCTGAGGCGGTTAAAAATCTTTATCCTGATGCAAAACTTACAATAGGACCAGCAATAGATAATGGTTTTTATTATGACTTTGATATGCCAAGTCTTTCAAGAGAAGACCTTGACAATATTGAAAAAGAGATGAAGAAAATCATCAAAAAAGGTGATAAACTTGAGCGTTATACTCTTTCAAAAGAAGAGGCAGTTAAGCTTATGACAGAAAGAGGAGAGTCCTATAAGGTAGAGATGATAGAAGAGCATCCTGATTCAGATATACTTACATTCTATCAGCAGGGAGATTTCATTGAGTTCTGTGCAGGTCCTCATCTTATGAGTACAAAGCAGATTAAAGCATTTAAGCTTATATCATCATCCGGAGCATATTGGAGAGGTGATGAGCACAATAAGATGCTTACACGTATCTACGGAACAGCATTTAGCAAAAAGGCAGATCTTGAAGAGCATCTTGCATATCTTGAGGATATAAAGAACAGAGACCACAATAAACTCGGAAGAGAGATGGATTTATTTACAACAGTTGATGTAATTGGTCAGGGACTTCCACTCTTTATGCCAAAAGGTACAAAGATGGTACAGAAGCTCCAGAGATGGATTGAGGATCTTGAGGAAGAGTGGGGTTATGTAAGAACAAGAACTCCTCTTATGGCAAAATCAGACCTTTATAAGATATCAGACCACTGGGGACATTACAAAGAGGGAATGTTTATCTTGGGTGAGGATGACGAGGATGAGAATGGTGTGAGTCTTTCGGGAAATGAAATATTTGCACTTCGTCCAATGACATGTCCGTTCCAGTATTATGTATATAAGGCAAGACAGAAATCTTACAG
>JAFPDA010000069.1 GCA_017425575.1 Lachnospiraceae bacterium
AATGCCACATTTGATGAAAATCAGCAGAGATTCTTTATAAGTTCAAAGAAGAGTGGTGAAGAAAATAAATTTGAGATAACTTCATCACAGATGAATTCAAGTGCTGTAACTGCCATAAATGCTGTGAGAAATGCGGCAAATTATTCAGCACTTTCAGATGATGACAAAAAGAAACTTTTAGATTATACAAATGCAATTTTGTCAGGGGCTACAGGAGATGCAAAGACAGCAGCAGAGAATGGAATAAAAGAACTTGCAAAGACAGGTGCAGAAAATGATGCCAAAAATAAAGCAAATAAGTATTATCTTGAAGTTGCAAAACAGGATTTTGCCTCAGCTCTTACGCCTGAAGAGGTGACGGCTATTGAGGATCAGTACGCATCTATTCTAGGTACATCAGAGTATGATACAAAAGTCCAGCAGGCAAAGAATGCCAAGAAATTAGAAAAGGCACAGGCGCTTGTGGCTACGGAACCATATCAGAATAAGATTACAGATGCACTGACAAATGGTCTTGCGATTGGAACTACTGTTAATGGAGTAAGTGTTACTAGTGATTATGCATTTGCTTCAGCGACAGACAGACCTGTAAACGCAGAAACTGCAGCGGCAGCTGCCATAAGCCAGTGTGAAACTGTAGCGGGCTCAGGCGGAGCGAGTGTATCCAATGACAGTGTTTTATCAGCTCTTGGACTTGGAAGAATTACCGGCGCAGCAGTGGCAGGAGATCCTAATGATCCTTCAAAGATGGTTGTAAAGCAGGCCAGCGATTCAGAAATCATATTTAATGGAGCAACTCTTAAGAGCACTGACACAAATATGACAGTTGCAGGTGTGGAGCTTAATCTGCTTGGAGTTACAGATGATGAAGTAAATATAACAGTTACAAATGACACAGACGGTGTCTATGATACTATTAAAGAATTTCTCTCAGAGTATAATTCAATACTTAAAGAAATGAATACTTCATATAAAGCCGCATCTTCAAAAGGTTACAATGTCCTTACTGATGAGCAGAAAGAGGCTATGAGCGATAAGGAAGTAGAGCAGTGGGAAGATAAGATTAAAGATTCGCTTCTCAGAAGAGACGATACACTTAATGGTCTTATAAGTTCATTTAGAAACAATATGATGGGCTCTTACAGAGGAGCTGATGATGTAAACTATGCGTTATCTTCTATAGGTATAGTTACATCAGGCGATTATGCAGAGGGTGGTCTTCTTCATATAAAAGGTGATGAGGATGACCAGGAGTATTCCGGAGAAAAAAATACTCTTAAAAAGCTGCTCGAAGAAGATCCTGATAAGGTAATGAATGTACTTACTACCCTTGCAGGCAAGCTTTATGATGACCTCGGCAAAAAGATGCAGAGAACAAATATGAGCAGTGCGCTTACATTCTACAATGATAAAGAGATGGCATCACAGCTTTCAGATTATAAGAAGAGCATAGC
Organism: Lachnospiraceae bacterium; assembly: GCA_017425575.1. Taxonomy (GTDB): domain Bacteria; phylum Bacillota; class Clostridia; order Lachnospirales; family Lachnospiraceae; genus Butyribacter. The sequence goes on from JAFPDA010000069.1 coordinate 1,455, forward strand.
TAATTGGGAAGAAAAACTTACAAAGATGGAAGATAAGTATTATTCACAGTTTACAGCTATGGAGAAAGCTATGGCAAGCCTTAACTCAAAGCAGAATACACTTGCAAACTATCTTGGATAAAATTTAATTAAGCAGATACATGGAGGGAATATGGCACGATTAAATAATAACAATGCAGCAAAACTTTATCTTCAAAATTCAATAAAGACAGCATCCCCTGCAAAGCTTACACTTATGCTTTATGAGGGTGCCATAAAGTTTTGTAACATTGCAGCAGAAGGGATAGATGAGAAAAATATTGAAAAGGCACATAAGAATATCATGAAGGCAGAAGATATAATTCTTGAACTTCGTGGTACACTTGAGATGAAATATCCGGTAGCAGAAGAGTTTGACAAGGTCTATGATTACATATACAGACGCCTTGTCGAGGCCAACATGAAAAAAGATAAAGAGATACTTCAGGATGCCCTCAAACATATAAAGACTATGCGTGATACCTGGAAAGAAGTAATGCGTATCAACAATGTACAGTAGGAGTGGATGTTGTGGGTGATATAGATACATATATAAATATACTTTCTGATTCACTCAGGAAGAAATTTGATATAGTAAAGAAGATACTTGAGTGCACAAAAGAGCAGGAAAGACTTCTTGCAGTGGAAGAAGTGGATACAGACAGGTTTCTTGAGGAGCTTGATAAAAAAGGTAAGCTTATTGAGCAGATGACGCAGCTTGATAAGGGCTTTGAGTCTGTATATGCAAAGGTGGATGCTGTTTTTAAGACAGATGCAGCAAATTACAGGACACAGATACTTCAGCTTCAGAACTATATAAGGACTGTTACTGATATCGGTGTGGAGATACAGGCACTTGAACAGAAAAATAAAGAGAAACTTAATAGATTCTTGGCGAAGAAACGTGCCGGCATAAATGATTTTAAGAGGAGTAATAAGACTGCCACGACATATTACCAGAATATGTCAAACCAGCACAGGGAGTGGCAGTCCTACTTCTTAGACAAGAGAAAGTAGAAAAATAAAAAAAGTTACAAAAAAATTAAAAAAATGCTAAAGTGTATGTAAAATTATCCGATATATATTATAGGTAAGTTAAATACATACCGGACAGGCTTTTGAATTGATATGTACGGGTTGATAGGAGAAGGCATGAAAACAAATTACAGTTCCACGGATGGAACTAAGAATTCAAGGAGGAAATTATTATGATAGTACAGCATAATATGACTGCGTTAAACGCAAACAGACAGTTAGGAATCACAAACACAAATATGGCAAAGAGCACAGAGAAGTTATCTTCAGGTTACAGAATTAACCGTGCTGCTGATGATGCTGCAGGACTTTCAATCAGTGAGAAGATGAGAGGACAGATTAGAGGTCTTAAGCAGGCTTCTACAAATGCTCAGGATGGTCAGTCACTCATCCAGACAGCAGAAGGTGCTTTAAGTGAGATTCACTCAGTACTTCAGAGAATGAGAGAACTTACAGTTCAGGCTTCTAACGATACAAACGTTACAGCTGACCGTAAGGCTATTGCTAAAGAGGTTAGAGCTCTTACATCAGAGATTAACCGTATTGCTACACAGACAGAGTTCAACACAATGAAACTTCTTTCTGGTAAGTTCAGCAACAAACTTCTTCAGGTTGGAGCTAACAAGGGTCAGACAGTTTCTATCAGCATTAAGAAGATGACAGCTAGTGCACTTAGTGTTACTGCTTCAAAGATTGCAAATATTATCTCTACAAAACAGGGTAAGCAGATTACAAGTCTTATCAAGATTGTAAATGCAGCTATTTCTCAGGTTTCTACACAGAGATCTGCACTTGGTGCTTTACAGAACAGACTTGATCATACAATTGCTAATGCTGATAACATGGCTGAGAACTTACAGTCATCAGAGAGCAAGATCCGTGATGTAAACATGGCTGATGAGATGGTTGCATACTCTGCTAAGTCTATTCTTCAGCAGGCTGGTCAGTCAATGCTCGCACAGGCAAATCGTTCTACACAGGGCGTACTTTCATTACTTGGCTAATTATAAGTATTATTGTAATTTGGATGGGGCTGACCTCTTGGTCGGCTCCATTTTTTCCTTTTATAGAATAAAACATGAGGTGAAATATGGATAAAAATATAATTCAGGCTTCAATAGAAGAGATAAAAGAGATAACAGAGCTTTTTTATCAGGAAAAGAAGGATGAAGCATTTGGCAGACTTGATAAAGCTATAGGGAATATGATGACAGTCATCGATGGGCTTTTCTCTTATAAAGCTGCAAATGCGGATTTTGAACTTGATGAAGAAAAGCTTACAAATATATTGAAAGATGCTATGAATGCGCTTCAGGACGGGGACGTAGTTCTGCTTGCAGATATACTTCAGTATGATTATCTTGAGTATATGCAGGAAATAGTTGAAAGTATTTAATAAATTATAAGGGGGCTTATATGGGTTACTTTGAGGCAAACATGAAGGCTTTGGAAAAAGAGAGACCAGAGCTTTGTAAAGAGATAAAAAAGGTAATAGATAAAGATGAGTTTTCGCTTGAACATATAGAAACTGCACAGGCAAGAGATGGAAGTGATATAATATCTATCATAAAGGATGGAAAAAAGTATAGACTTAACAGTGCTTACAGACCTTTACAGGAAGCTGAAAAATGGACAGACCAGTATCGGTTTCAAAATCTGAACACAACAGTGCTTATGTTTGGCATGGGTAACTCTATATTTGTCCATGAATTATTAAAAAAGATGCAGTCAGATGCTAAATTGTATCTCTATGAACCTGATATATCTGTATTTATATATAACTTATATAATGTAGATATAGTGGAC
>JAFPDA010000070.1 GCA_017425575.1 Lachnospiraceae bacterium
ATATTTTAAATGTGTGCAAATTTAGTGTAATGAGAACGGCACGGGAAATCCCGTGCCGATAATAGTAATTGATATAAAGTTTTTAAGTTCTAACCACTATATGTTGTGGTTGTTTAAGTTAGGTTGTTAACATTGATTGATAAAAAGATAAATTTAAAGTTGATTAATCATTTGTTAAATTTGCCATATATTTTTTTTGATACAAGAAAAAAAACAGATATTTTGTTTACATTGAATCATGTTTCATATGTAAAGGAGATTTTAGTTTCTGACATTCTAAATGTTTTTCTAAATATAGGAATTTTATGTGTGATATGGGTTTATTTTTTCTTTATGAATTATTCAATGATGATTGCACTAAGTATAGTTTTTTGGGGTAATGTTTTTTTGGCTTTTTTATCACAAAAGATACTCACAAATAATATGAGAAAGCTAGTTGTTGAGAATAGTAAGGTTCAGGGATATCAGACAGAAATGTTGTATGCTATGTTCAGTATTAAATCTGGTTGTATAGAGGGAAAAATTTTTGAGGATTGGAAAAAGAAATATTTAACATACAATAGAAGATACGGTTCAAATGAGAGAATATCAGCAATATGGAATACTGTATTAACGATTTCTCAAATATTATCTCCTTTGATTGTATTAGGAGTGTGGGTTTTGGTTGAGCAAAGAAATATTGTAAGTATGGGAAAATTTGTTGAAATTTTTTCTCTAACAGAGATTTTTTTCTCACAAGTGTATGGACTTTTTAATTCTCTTATGAATATCAGTATGAATAGTGTTTACATAGAAAGATTAGGCGATATATTTTTTAATGGGGTGAGGGGAAATGAAAAAAAAGGAATAAAAGAAATACATAATATAAACTCTATTAAGATAGAAAATCTTTGTTTTAAATATACAGAGACTTCTCAGCATATACTAAACAATATTAGTCTTGAAATTAATGAAGGGGAATGTGTAGCGATAGTGGGAAGGTCTGGTTCAGGGAAAAGTACTTTGTTAAAGGTAATCAGTGGTTTGTATGAATTTTCAGTCGGAAAGATTTTGATTAATGGGGAAATGAGTAATGAAATTGATAAAAAAAGTTTGGTCAAACAGATAGGAATTGTGCCACAAGAAGCATATCTTTTTAATAAATCAATTTATGATAATTTAACGGAGAATCAAGATAATATTTCAAAAGAACAAATTGATAAAGTACTTCGTGCAGTGGGAATTTATGATGAGATTGTAAATATGCCTATGGGAGTTAATACACTTGTTTCAGAAATGGGAACAAATCTATCTGGTGGACAAAGACAGAGATTGATAATTGCTAGAGAACTTTTGAAAAATCCTTCATTTTTGATTTTAGATGAAGCAACAAGTACACTTGATTATGTAAATGAGAAAAAGATATTAAAATATATTTCAGAATCAAAAATCACGTGTTTGCTAGTAACTCATCGTATTTCTTCAATTAAAAATGCAGATTATATTTTATTTATGGAAAATGGTACAATTGTAGAGGAGGGCAAACATGATGAACTTATAAAAATGAGAGGGAGATATTTTGATATGTATGAATGTAAAAAATAGAGAATATAGTAAAGAGTGTGACAGGATTATAAGGATAGCAGATGGAAATATAGTATGCTAATTTCCTTAAAACAGCTCCCTAACCCTGTCTTTATATGTATGAAATTTACAGAGCTTATTGTAGCCATTGCGCGCAATAAGCTCTCTTTTTGTATCATTCTTAAGATAGTAAAGCACTTTTGCGAGCATATCTTCAAGACCATCGTACACTACTAAGTCAGTATCCGGTTCAAAAAGTTCTAAAGCTTCTTCCCTGTAGTCTGTGAGTACAAATCCACCGGCAGATAATATATCAAAGACTCTGAGTGGTATTCCGTTTTCTATATTTGGTATAGTCATATTTATATTTATTTTTGACTGTGCAAATACGAGTGGCATCTCATTGAGATATCTGACTGGAGGGTGTACTTTTACACCTGTAAGGTCAGAGGTATCACTTGTTGTAAAAAGGTTTACATCACAAAATTCTGCAAGGCTGTTTAGATACAGCTTTCGCATAATTGCTGCTGTTTTATATGACAGTACACTTGTGGCAAGATGTAATCTTAAGTCAGATGTACTCAGCTCTTCTTTTTCTAGTCTGATATAAGGCTCTAGAAGAGATATTATCTCGTCAGTCAGCATTTTGGGAAGAAGGTTTCCGCCAGATACATTTAACTGTGCCTCTATAGCCGCATCCATGTATCCGCATATATAGTCTGGTATAACTGATACCAGTTCGTCATATCTGTTTTTGTCATACAGATTTCCAACAAAGGACACATCATATTTATACCCTGCTTTTATATTTTTTAGCTGTTTCTGAACTCTTTGTGGATTGCCGGCAAGAGGAAGGTAATCTACTGTTGATAACTTTTTGGAAATAAAGTAATTATACTCACTTTTGTCGAAAAGATAGATTTTATTTTCAGGATTGTTGACAGAGGGATGTCTCATGCTTAAAAGAGGGGCATCGCAGGTCCACGATATATATTTTATGTGGAAACGATGACATAAATCGGAGATAATTGTGAAATAATTTATTGAAAAAACAGCATCATAATGACAGTAAAGTACTTTTTGTGAAAAAAGCTGTTCAAATGCTTCATTATGTGAATTATTATCCAATACAAAATCAAGGACATCTAAGTGATGTCCTTCATTTTGTAAGGTTTCAATTATATCATTGTATGGGAAAATGTCCCATCTGTATACCAGGATATTCATAATTGCCTCTTTTACATTTGTAAAATTTTTTATTTGTTGATATTTTTGGCTGCGGTTGAAAGCATAAGCTTAATTCTGTTAAGCTGGTTTACTTCTGTTGCACCAGGATCATAATCTACAGCAACGATATTTGAGTCAGGATACTGATGACGGAGTTCCTTTATTACACCCTTTCCGACAACATGGTTAGGAAGGCAGCCGAAAGGCTGTGCACACACTATGTTTGGAACACCTGAATGTATAAGCTCTATCATTTCACCTGTGAGGAACCAGCCTTCACCTGTCTGATTGCCGCATGATACTATAGGGTCTGCGTATTCTGCAAGCTTTGCGATAGGAACAGTAGGTTCAAAACGTTTGCTTGCAGTAAAGGCATCGTTTGCCGTTTTTCTGTAGTACTCAATAAATTTGATGATAAGGTTGTTTATCTGAGCACTTGATTTCTTTTTGCCAAGAAACTCTGCCTTAAAGTTAGCATTATATAAACTGTACATAAAGAAGTCGATAAGGTCAGGACATACAGCTTCTGCACCTTCAGCTTCTAACAGTTCAACAAGATAGTTGTTGGCAAGAGGAAGGAATTTTACAAGAATCTCTCCAACTATACCAACGCGTGGCTTCTTTATGTCAAGAAGTGGAAGTTCATCAAATTCCTTTATTATCTGTTTTATATTTCTCTTAAACTCAGCCTTGTTTGCAGTCTGTACAGATTTTTTGACACGTTCAAGCCATTTTTTATGAAGGGCATCTGCAGAGCCGGGTTCTTTTTCGTATGGTCTTGTCTTGTAGAGAACTTTCATAAATACATCACCATACACAAGAGCCTGAAGTGCTCTGTTTGCCATCTTAAGATTTATCTTCATACCAGGATTTTTCTCGATACCGGCACTCATGGATATAACAGGAATCTGAGCCATTCCAGCCTTTTCAAGTGCTCGTCTTATAAATCCGATATAATTTGTTGCTCTACAGCCACCACCTGTCTGTGTTATTATCAGTGCTACTTTATTAAGGTCATATTTACCTGAAAGAAGAGCCTTCATAAACTGTCCGACTACGATAAGAGATGGATAGCAGGCATCATTATTTACATATTTAAGGCCATAATCAATACAGTCACTTTCGCTTGGAAGTACTTCAAGATTATATCCACAGGATGCGAGAGCAGGCTCAAGTATATCAAAATGTATAGGTGACATCTGAGGAACAAGGATTGTGTAGTTCTTTCTCATCTCCTCAGTAAATATAACTCTGTGGTGGGCAGTATCTGTTGCCTCAATCTTTATATTCTTTCGTTTTCTGTCATCTATTGCAGCGAGAAGTGAACGTATCCTTATACGGGCAGCTCCAAGATTATTTACTTCATCAATCTTGAGTACAGTGTATATCTTATTCTGCTTTGTAAGGATATCACTTACCTGGTCTGTTGTCACAGCGTCGAGACCACATCCAAATGAGTTGAGCTGTATAAGGTCAAGGTCATTTCTTGTTGCCACATATGAAGCTGCTTTATAGAGGCGTGAGTGGTACATCCACTGGTCCATTACTATTGTAGGTCTGTCTACATTTCCAAGTTCAGATATACTGTCTTCTGTGAGAACGGCTACACCGTATGAAGCTATAAGGTCAGGTATACCATGATTTATCTCTGGGTCGGTATGGTATGGACGTCCGGCAAGTACTATACCATGACAGCCTGTATCTTCCATATATTTGAGAACTTCGCGTCCTTTGGCTGACATATCATCGCGAACAGCTTGCATTTCTTTCCAGGCAGCCTTTACAGCGCGTCTTATATCAGCGGCAGGAATACCATTTTCTTTTGAAAAATAATCACAGAGACGTTTTGAAGCTATCTCTTCACTTTCAAATGAGACAAAAGGATTCTGGTAAATGATAGTATCATCATTAAGTTCATCAACATTATTTTTTATATTTTCACCGTAGGATGTTACGATAGGGCAGTTGTAGTGGTTTCCAGCCTCTTCAACTTCACATCTCTCATATGGTATACAAGGATAGAATATGTATTTAACACCCTGACGGATAAGCCATGTGACATGACCATGTGCAAGCTTTGCAGGGTAACATTCAGATTCACTAGGAATTGATTCTATACCAAGTTCATATATTTTACGGCTTGACTCAGGAGAGAGCACAACACGGTATCCGAGTTCTGTGAAGAATGTAAACCAGAAAGGATAGTTTTCATACATATTTAATACTCTTGGTATACCGACAGTGCCGCGAACAGCCTGGTCCTGTGCAAGTGGTGTATAATGTTTAAATATACGGTTGTTTTTATATTCAAAGAGGTTTGGTATATTTTTCTTATTTTTCTCTTTGCCAAGGCCTCTTTCGCATCTGTTTCCGGAGATAAACTGTCTTCCGCCTGTAAATCTGTTTATAGTGAGGAGACAGTGGTTAGTACATCCTTTACAGCGTGACATTGAAGTTTCAAAACGAAGTTCGTTTATCTGGTCAATGCTTAACATAGTTGTCTCCTGGCCTGTGTAGCGGTCACGCGCTATAAGGGCGGCACCAAAAGCTCCCATTATACCAGCTATGTCAGGTCTTACAGCCTCACAGCCTGATATGCGCTCAAAACTTCTTAAGACAGCATCATTATAGAAAGTACCACCCTGAACTACAACCTTATTTCCGAGGTCTTTAGGGTCAGTAAGTTTTATTACTTTTAAGAGTGCATTTTTGATTACCGAATATGCAAGACCGGCAGAGATATCAGCCACACTTGCGCCTTCTTTTTGCGCCTGTTTTACCTTTGAATTCATAAATACAGTACATCTTGAACCGAGGTCAATCGGATTTTCGGCGAAAAGCGCAATCTTTGCAAAATCTGCAACCTCATAATTGAGAGATTTTGCAAAGGTTTCTATAAATGAACCACAGCCGGAAGAACATGCTTCGTTGAGCTGTACTTTGTCAACAGAGTGGTTTTTAATCTTGATACATTTCATATCCTGGCCGCCGATGTCAAGGATACAGTCTACTTCTGGTTCAAAGAATGCGGCAGCTGTATAGTGGGCTACAGTTTCAACCTCGCCTTCGTCAAGCAGAAGGGCAGATTTGAGAAGTGCTTCTCCGTAGCCTGTTGAGCAGGAGCGTACAATCTTTGCATCAGCAGGCATAATAGAATATATCTCTTTGATGGCTTTTAAAGTAGTCTTTAGAGGACTGCCATTGTTACTGCTGTAGAATGAGTGAAGCAGAGAACCATCCTCGCCGATAACGGCAACTTTTGTAGTAGTTGAACCCGCATCGATACCGAGGAAGAGATTGCCGTGGTAATTTGCAAAATCTCCTTTTACTACATCTTTCTCTGAATGTTTCTTTACGAAGGCGTCATATTCTGCTTCGTCCTTAAAGAGAGGCTCCATTCGTGTAACCTCAAATTCAAGTTCGATTTTATTGGAAAGTTTATCATCAAGAGCACTGAGAGTAGTCTGTACGTCCTCGTGTGCATTCATTGCCGCACCGGATGCTGCAAAGAGGTGTGAGTGCTCAGGTGCGATTATCTCGTCATCTTTAAGATTGAGAGTGCGTATAAATGCCTGCTTAAGCTCTGTAAGGAAGTGAAGCGGCCCACCGAGGAATGCTACATTTCCGCGTATAGGTTTTCCGCATGCAAGACCACTTATAGTCTGATTTACAACTGCCTGAAAGATAGATGCAGATAAGTCTTCCTTTGTGGCACCTTCATTTATAAGAGGCTGTATGTCTGATTTGGCAAAAACGCCACAGCGTGCAGCGATAGGATAGAGTGCCTTATAATTTTTGGCATATTCATTAAGACCAGCGGCATCTGTCTTTAATAATGTAGCCATCTGGTCGATAAATGAGCCTGTACCACCGGCACAGATACCATTCATTCGCTGGTCTATACCGCCTGTAAAATATATAATCTTGGCATCTTCTCCGCCAAGCTCAATAGCAACGTCTGTCTTTGGTGCAAAATCTTTGAGTGATGTTGCAACGGCAACA
>JAFPDA010000071.1 GCA_017425575.1 Lachnospiraceae bacterium
CATTATTGACTGTCCATTAAGCTCCCCGATGGAAACTGTCTGTCCAGCTGACTGTAAAAGCATATGTGTACATGAGATAATGCTTGATGGTGAGCCTGAAGGATATGATACACCTGATAATTCTTTTGAGAGGAATTTTCCACCTCTCTCCCAGATTATATGGGATTTATTATCCATTACTACTCCCATCTGCTCATCTGCAAGAAGAATGGCACTTGCAGGGTCTGAGAGGCGGGCTGTTATCTGTCCATAAGCATATATATAATATTTGGTACTGTCGGTTTCAGAGATATCCAGATTGAGAGTAGTATTCTCTGTTATCATAATATTTTCAATACTGTCTACAACAGGTTTTTTCTCCATGATATAACCGGCAGGCAGAGATATATAATTCTCTGTGAGAGCTTTGTCTGTGACTCGTGTTGTTATACCGATTGATGGTGTAGACGTACTTTTTTTGTTCATTATATTGTCGCTGTTTGTCTCTCTGAACTCGCCATTTACTTTTTTGACGCGTGTAAGGCGTATTACATTATTATCTACAACAGCACTTGTAATATAGATGTTTTTATTTTTGTACTCTCTTAAAATATTGCCATTGCAGTCAGAGATAATCAGTTTATATGCCGGGTTTATTATCTCTCCGCTTGTAGATTCATAAATATCTTTCTGTCTTACAAATCCATATACAATATTAGAATCAATTGTTCCAAGCACTACAATATTTTCTTTCTTCTTTGCAGATACGACAAGGCTTTCTGACGTATCAAGGTTAAGAATTGTAAGATTTCCCGGGTGGTTTGATTTTGAAGCATCTGACCATACAAAACATTTTGCCTTTTCAAGCATTACAAAATTGTCTTTTGTTGCATTTTCAGTAAGTATCGTATATTTCTTTGAAGAAATATTATAGGCGTAAACAGTATCATTTAAAGAGAAATAAAAAATATTTTTCTTATTTACATAACAGAAATTGCCTAAGTCTAATTTAAGCTTCTGGTAAGTTGTTGCCAGAGGAATATATACTCTCTCGGTAAGCTGTTTTGTCTCAGGAGAGTAGTCGTATAAGAGTATGCCTACACGTCCCTCATAATAGCCACAGTTCATATAGCCATAAACCATAAAGCTTATACAGTTTTCATCAAATCTGATGATTTTGATATCATGTTCATCAAGACTGTCCCTAAGATAGTCATCATTATTTTTTTCAAATGTAAATACCTGTGTAAGCTGGTTTTTTTCAAGTGAATAATACCAGAGAGAACCATTTCTTACAAAAGCAAAAGATTTTTTGTCCTCGCTTGTAACAATATTTAAGTCAGTAGCGTTTGATATTCCTATCTTTAACTCACTTTTTTTGGTTGAGATAAGTTCAGGATTAAAGCGTGCCTCCATCGTTCTCTTAAAGTTGAGAAGATATATTCGGCTGCCTGAATATCTGACACGATAGAACTCTTTTACAAGATATGTTTCCCTGCCTGAAGCAGTTTCGGCCGTTACATAATATTGCTGTGATACAGAGCAGGTTTCAATATTTATCTCGTTTATGGTAGGTATTACCTGCGATATTATCTTTGGTTTAAGCTTGCCCCAGGTGATAAGTTTATAGTTTGAATTTATATTTACATCTGCGTA
>JAFPDA010000072.1 GCA_017425575.1 Lachnospiraceae bacterium
AAATGGGATGATGAGATTCTGGAATATTTTAATATACCCAAATCAATGCTTCCGGAGGTGAAACCATCAAGTTATATTTATGGATATACAGATCCTATGATTATTGGGGGCAGTATACCTATAGCCGGTGCAGCAGGAGACCAGCAGGCTGCTCTTTTTGGACAGTGTGGATTTGAGAATGGTGATGTTAAAAATACATATGGTACGGGCTGTTTTCTTCTTATGAATACAGGAAATAAACCGATTGAGTCAGAAAACGGACTGCTTACAACTATTGCAGCAACTGCAGAAGGTGATGATATTGAATATGTTCTTGAAGGCAGCGTGTTTGTTGCAGGGGCGGCTATACAGTGGCTTAGGGATGAGATGAGAATGATAAAATCTTCAGCGCAGTCAGAGGAATATGCGGATGAAGTGAAAGATAGTAATGGTGTTTATGTAGTTCCTGCATTTGCGGGAATTGGGGCTCCATACTGGAACCAGTATGCAAGAGGAACGATTACAGGTATTACGAGAGGATGTAAAAAAGAACATTTCATAAGGGCAACACTGGAATCTCTTGCATATCAGACATATGATGTGCTGAGGGCTATGGAAAAAGATGCAGATGTACAGATAAAAAGTTTGAAAGTTGATGGTGGAGCAAGTGCAAATTATTTTCTTATGAAATTTCAGTCGGATATACTTGGAGTTGAGGTGCTTCGTCCCAAATGTATAGAGACAACTGCCCTTGGAGCAGCGTATCTTGCAGGTCTCGCTACCGGATACTGGGAGAGTAAAGAAGACATAATAAGCAACTGGAAGCTTGGAAGAAAATTTACACCGTCTATGGAAGCAGAATATAGAGAAATATTATTAAAAGGTTGGAATAAAGCTGTGAAATGTGCGCTTATATGGGCTGAAGAAGAATGACAGTTAAGCTTCATAAAATCAAATCCTAATGTAAAACTCAAGGGCTGAACTGTTACCATTATTTGATTAATAATTATGTAATGCTCTTTACTTATTTTTTGTTGTGTGGTATACTTCTGTTGCTTTTTATTAGCTGTTTGATATTATAAAAAGTAAGTTTATTCATATGCATCTGTAGCTCAGTGGATAGAGCAATGGCCTCCGGAGCCATGTGCGAGAGTTCGATTCTCTCCAGATGCGTTTGTGATAAAGTTTTGAAAGGAAGTACATATAGCATGAAATTAAGATACAAGAAGCTTATAATTATATTTACGGTAGCTATAATGTTTATTGGATTAGGTACATTTTCTCTTATTGCACCATCAATGCAACTTACATTCGGTAAAGAAAATACAGACGAAAAAGATGTGGCAAAAGAAGAAAACTCAAATACAGTTGTTGATGAAATGTCAGAAGGAGAAGTTAAATCAAGAATTTCGCTTCTTATCACAAATTATCTTGATGCCAAGCAGAGAGTGGATATGGAAGAAATTGCAGAGTGTGTTACAGATGCAAGCCATATTGACAACAAGCGTCTTGTAGCAGAGGCAGAGTATATTGAAAATTATAAAAATATTGAATGTACTATAAAAAATGGTGCAAAGTCAGGTGAATACAGAGTCTATGTATATTATGAAGTAAAAGTATATGATATTGATACACTTATTCCATCACTCACAGCTTTTTATATTCAGGCTGATGAGAATGGAGAGTTTAAAATATATCTCAGTGCTTTAAGTGAGGAAGCTCAGACTCTTATTGATAAACTTGATAATAGTGAAGAAATACAGAGACTTGTTGAATCAGTTCAGAAGAGTCTTCAGGATACTGTAAGTAGTAATGAAGAAGTAAGAGAATTCTATGAGATGCTTGAGAGTAGTGAAGAGTCAAACGAGTCAGTAGAAGATAATGAAAATATTGATCAGGAAGGTCAAGGAAAGAAATAGACATGATTGTTGAGAAAAGAGTTTCGCAAGCGAAACTCTTTTTTAACTAAAGTGGAAACAGTTGATGAAAGGTGCAGGATTGTATGGAAGCAGTAAGAATAAATAAATTTTTAAGTGAAGCGGGAGTTTGTTCGAGGAGAGAAGCAGACAGAATGGTTGAGAATGGAAGAGTCTGTAT
>JAFPDA010000010.1 GCA_017425575.1 Lachnospiraceae bacterium
AGTCACGTATCAGACTGTGAAATATCAATATGCATAACTTCGGTATAAACAGACAAAGACGAACAGCCCTGACACTGTTCGTCTTTTATTTTAAGATTCCTTTTTGCTGACTTTTGCTTTAAGCTTATCCATAAGCTTCATCTTCTTTGGCTTTGCCTCAAGATTGCCGCGAAGCCCCTTGACATCCATGATATAAATACCACTTAATATAGCTCTTACTTCTTTCTTCACAGGAACCATATCAAAAATCTTCTCATCACAAATAAGCGACATAATCTTTGGTCCAATCTTTGCCTTTACGATAGGCACCTTCTGTCCAAGCATATATTTTGGTGTCTGGTCAATAACTATCTGTGGCAGTCCTGATTCTTTCAGTTTCATCCTTTTCTTATCAATAATAAGCATTGAAACACTCTGCGATGCCGCCTGCATCTCTTTCTGTGTCTCTTCCTGCTTTTTCTGAAGTTTCTTTCCGTAAATACTAAGTGCAACTAGTGCAGCAATAAGAACTACAAGCACAACAATAATAACTACTGTAAATACATGTATACCCATAGCTGGCATAAGCATAATGCTACCGCTCATTTTTAATTCCTCCGTCTCTTTCTTTTGTTACCTTTATAATATCATAATTTTTCTCTTATACGCAAGTGAAATATTACTATAGTTATATCCTCAAAAATTTAGTCAGTTTAGCCTCACAAAAGTTAATTTTAACCGAACTTTCTACAATTCTTTCGCATTTTCTTTAACTTTTTCACCTATTATATCACGCACTGTTTTTCCAATATGCTTTCTGTCTGCTCTCTCAAGCTGGTCCATATATATAGGCTCACAATACTCAATAATAACATGCTGTGAATGTATCCACGGAATATGTTTTTCAAGTACCTCATCCGTATTATTTATGGCAACTGGCACTACCGGACACTTAGACTTATCTGCAAGCTTGAAACTTGCCTCGTGAAACTCAAGCAGCTCATCCCCTTTATTTCTTGTTCCCTCAGGTGCGATATAGACAGATGTACCGTTTTTCATAAACTCTATTCCCTGAAGTATCGTGGCAAGTCCCTGCTTTATATCATCCCTGTCAAGAAAAAGGCAGTTCATCTGCTTCATCCACCAGGAAAGAAGTGGTATTTTTCCAATCTCCTGCTTTGAAATAAATGCAGTAGGCATCGGAGCTGTTGAATATCCCGCAAGAATATCGAAAAAGCCTCTATGGTTATATGTATAGAGGGCAGCTCCATCTCTGATAATATTTTCTTTTCCTTTTACCGTAAGTTTTACTCCTGACAAAAACAATATTATTTTAAATCCGGCTCTCACACATTTTTGGGCTATTATAGCACTTTTTTTCGGATCTATCTTTTTCATAACAGCCTCTACTGCAATCATAGGTATTGTAAAAATACCATAAAACAACAAAAATATTCCAACTAATATCGTTCTCATAATTTTCCTCTTTTCTACATTATTGTTCTCTCGAAATCTCACAAAATCAAACACCTGCACGCTAAATAATATCTACTCTGTCTGACCATTTTGAGTTTCATCCTCTGGCAAAGGAGATGAAGCCGGTTCTGTCTGAACCGGCTCTGTTGTTGGCACCACAGTCTCTGCCGGTTCCTTAACAGGTGCAGGAGTCTTAGCCGGTTCTGCCTTATCAGGCATCTCTGAAGGTTTTGGAGTTGCTTTTGGTTTCTTTGTCACCTTTGGCTTTTCTGTCTCTTTAATCTCCGGAGTTTTCTCAGGTTTCTTTGTAGGTCTTTCTACAGGTGTCGGTGTAACTATCTCAGGTTCCTCAGTCTCAACCACCTCAGGTTTCTCAGTTTCCTTCTCGGTAATATATTTTGTTGTCTGTGGAGTAGGTGCGGCTGTCATCTCCGGCTCATCATTATCCAGCTCATCATTGTCCTGAATATACTCCTCTTCCGGTATCTTCTGATCCTCGGTAGTAGTCTTATAGTATTCTTCAAGAGTGAGCTGATTTTTATACAGATAACTTGCAAGGTTTACCCCAACAAATCTCAAGTGCCACGATTCATAAGAATACCCGGTAATATCAGATTTGCCCTCCGGATACCTTATTATAAATCCAAACTTGTGACAATTTTTAGCAACCCACTTTCCCTCATCTGATTCACCAAAAGTATTGTCAATGGCACAGTTCACCGTATCAGTAGAAATATCAATAGCAAGCCCTGTCTGATGCTCACTGCAGCCAGGTTTTGCTGATACCTGATTTGTCTGTTCTTCTCCTCTGGTATTTACATTATTGTTGTATATAGCCATCTGCCTGCTGTATGACCTGTATGC
>JAFPDA010000073.1 GCA_017425575.1 Lachnospiraceae bacterium
AAGAAAGACTCAGTCTGAGATTGAATCAGAGCAAATGGGACAACTCTCACTTTTTGATTCCAATACGACAAATATAAAGACAGATGATATAATTGTTGAACTTCATGAGCTTGACCTTGCCAATACAACGCCGATAGATGCTATGAACATTTTATATAAGATGCAGGCTAAATTAAGAGAGAGGATATAGTTAAAAAGCGGTAAATAGCATTATTACATTTGCTTTTTGCAGGAATGAGGTGAGATATGTCGATATATGTTCTTGACCAGGATACTATAAATAAAATATCGGCCGGAGAAGTAATTGAAAGGCCTATGGCAGTTGTCAAGGAACTTGTAGAAAACTCAATAGATGCAGGTGCGAACTCTGTGACTGTAGAGATAAAAGATGGTGGAAAAGGTCTTATAAGGATAACTGATAATGGAAGCGGTATAGACAGAGAAGATATAAGGCTTGCATTCACACCTCATGCCACAAGTAAGATAAGACAGGCACAGGATTTATTGTCAGTATCTACACTTGGTTTCAGAGGTGAGGCACTTGCCAGCGTATCCTCTGTATCAATGCTTGAGATGCTTACAAAGACAAGGGAAGACTTTAGTGGATGGCGTTATGTTATAGAGGGAGGAGAGGAGAAAAAGCTGGAGGCTGTTGGCTGTCCTGATGGGACTACATTTATTATCAGAAATCTTTTTTATAATACGCCTGCACGCCTTAAATTCTTAAAGACTGCACAGACAGAGGCAGGATATATAAGCGGTGTTGTTGAGAGATTAGCTTTGTCCCATCCGGATATATCTTTTAGGTTTATAAATCAGAATCAGTCCAAACTTCATACATCTGGAAATGGAAATCTAAAAGATGTGATTTACAATGTCTATGGAAGAGATATTGCCAATAATCTTTTAGAGGTTAAAAATGAAAATGAGATATGTAACATATATGGTTTCATTGCAAAGCCTGTAGTATCAAGAGGAAACAGAAATTATATAAATTATTTTATAAATGGAAGATATATAAAGAGTCAGATTGTTACAAGAGCGATAGAAGAGGCATATTCTTCATATACAATGCAGCACAGATATCCATTTACTGCACTTAACTTTGAAATCGCTCCAAATCTGATAGATGTTAATGTTCATCCTCAGAAGATGGAGATACGGTTTGCCAATGAAAAAGAGCTTTACAGTGTGATATATCATGCGGTGGCTGACACACTTAGTCATAAGGAGTTTATACCGGAGGTGTCTTTTGGAAAAGAAGAAAAGCCACAGAAAAGTCAGGTTAAACAAAAACCTGTTCAGGTGCCTGTAAAGAATATTGAGGTAAAAAATCCAGTTGTAAGTCCTGTGGCGGCAAATATCGAAAATGAAAAGGTGGCATCTTCTGTTGTTCATACTATATCTGACACTGAAAAAGCTTTCAATAAAGAGGATTTATCGGTTAAAGAAAAAGAAGAGGATATATATAGAGTTTCGGATATAAAAATATCAAGTCAAAATGATAATGTAGCAAAAAACAAGGATTTAAATACAAACGCTGTAGCTTTGAATGAAAATGAGATAAAAATTCAGTATACAAAACCAGACACTATAAATAATGATATAGTAAAAAAAATAGAAGATAATATAAAATCTGATTTAAAAGATATCGGTGCAGTGACACTCAGGAAACCTACTCAGGAAGAGATAAATAAAATATTTGCAAAAACTCAAAGAGAAACCGTTGCAGAAAGGCAAAAGCCAGAGGCTTCGGAAGTAAATCTTACACAGTCCGTTGCTGAACAGGCAGAGTATAATGTAAAAAGTGCAAAGCAGGAAACGCTGTTTGATACAGAGATTATGTCAAAGCAGGCTGAGAAAGATATAAAAATCATAGGACAGGTATTTTCTACATACTGGATTCTGCAATATGGTGACAGCATGTTTATGATAGACCAGCATGCGGCACATGAGAAGGTTTTATATGAGAGATTTATGAAGAAGTTTGCAGAAAATGAGGTTTATACCCAGCTTGTACAGCCGCCGGTGGTGCTCAGTCTGTCTATGCTTGAGCAGGAGGTTGTAGAAGAAAATATGGAACTTTTTGAGAAGCTTGGATATAACATAGAAAACTTTGGTGGAAAAGAGTATATGGTTACAGGAGTTCCTGCACAGCTTCCAGATGTATCAGTAGAGGAACTTTTGATAGAGATAATAGATTCTCTTGTAGCAGATAAAGGAAAAAAGACACCTGAAATGCTGTTAGACCGAATAGCTACTATGTCCTGTAAGGCAGCTGTAAAAGGCGGCAGTAATCTGTCTGTCGAGCAGGCACAGGAACTTTTAAAAGAGTTAATGATGCTTGAAAATCCTTATAATTGTCCACATGGAAGACCTACTATGATAAAGATGACAAAAAAGGAGCTTGAAAAGAAGTTTAAGAGAATAGTGTGAAAAAATAATTGTGACTGCTTATTTTTCACACGGCTATTTGTTTTTTAAGTAAAACAAATAGCTTAACAGCAAATTTGCTTAGAAAAGAGGAGTATTATGCAGAAAAGACCGCTTATTATACTTGCAGGTCCAACGGCTGTTGGTAAGACAGAGCTTTCAATCAATCTTGCCAAAAGACTTAATGGAGAGATAATATCAGCAGATTCAATGCAGGTATATAAAAGGATGGATATAGGCACAGCTAAGATTATGCCTGATGAAATGCAGGGAGTGAAACATTATCTTGTGGATGAATTTGAACCCTGGGATGAATTTAATATAGCTGTGTTTAAAGAACGTTGTGATAAATATATAGAAGAGATATATGCAAAAGGGAAAATACCTATTTTGGTTGGTGGAACAGGTTTTTACATTCAGGCTGTTCTTTACAATATAGACTTTGCAGAGACAGAGATTGATTCAAAGTTTCGTGAAAAACTGCAGCATTTTGCTGATTGTCATGGAGTACAGGCATTACATGATGAGCTTAGAAAGATAGATCCGGCTTCAGCGGATGCGATACATCCCAATAATGTAAAAAGAGTTATAAGAGCTATTGAATATTATGAGCAGACAGGTCAGAAGATATCTGAGCATAATGAGACAGAAAAGAAAAAGGAATCTCCATATGATTTCAGATTTTTTGTTATGACGCTGCCGAGGGAAATTCTTTATGACAGAATAAACAGACGTGTCGATATTATGAGAGAGAGGGGACTTGAGAATGAAGTGAAAGGTCTTCTTGATGAGGGATGTACAAAGGACATGGTTTCCATGCAGGGACTTGGCTATAAGGAGATTATAGATGCCTTTGCGGGAAATATTACCATGGATGAGGCATTTGAAAAGATAAAGCAGGAGACAAGACATTTTGCAAAGAGACAGTTTACCTGGTTTAGAAGAGAAAAAGATGTAACATGGTTAGACAAGAGCAGTTTTGATACGGAAGAAGAATTGCTGGAATATTGCGTGAAATGTTGTGATTTTTAATATTTGACACTCTAATCAATAATATAAAACGCTTAAATCTTAAGGTTATTTTCAACCAGGAGATTTAAGCGTTTCTTTATTACTTATTATGAAAGTATTGTCAGGCAAATGTGGTTTTTATAAGCCTATTTGTAAAACTCTTTGTTCATGTATCAGTTTTATAATTTAGTGAAGATTTCTGTTTCTTTCTTAAGCAAACTTGCTACATTTTTGCTCTCGTTTGATTCATTTGCAATATTTTCGATATCAAGCACGAGCTCCTGAACACTGTCTGCTGTACTTGCAACTCCTTTTGTTCCCTCGTCGATGGCATTGCTGATAGAGTCCATTGATACGGCAATTTCAGAGACAGAATTTTTAAGGACATCTGTTTTCTGAGCAAATTCAGACATAACATTCTCTATATAAGTTGCGTTTTGTTTATACTCATTACCAGCCTCAACAAATTCCTCAAAGTCATGAAGAATAGACTCATTTAAATATTCAATAAGGTCGTTAGAGTGCTGTGCAAGATTATGA
>JAFPDA010000074.1 GCA_017425575.1 Lachnospiraceae bacterium
AATGAATTCGGAGATAAAAGTCAAAGCATTTACACTGCTTGAGGATGAGGCCAAGCCATCTATGGCAATGCTTGCCGCATGTGATTATCTTGTCGCTGTAAAACCGGGCAAAGATAATGCTTTTGCTGACAGCACGTTTAGAAAAGATGTTATAGACAGGCTTATGAAAAAGTCTGCGATAGAGATAGTTAAAAAGACAAAGAAATCAGAAAAGCTTGTAGATATAAAAGAAAATATATATGTTATTTCTGACAATATGGAGGAATTTGCAGAGCTTACAGGAAATACTTATGGTGAACTCTGTGTAAATCCTGAGTGTATACCTGTTATGTACTGCCAGCTTACTGCGGGAAGCGTTATTAATATCAAGCCTGAACTTGTGATGGAGAGTCTCTGCACAGAGGCAGGTGTTGAGTTTAATCCACTTGACTATCAGATTCACCGTCTTGAGATGTATGGTGATGCAGATGGAAAGAAGGGTGAAATTCACACAAAAACTTCAGAGATTCCATGCAGACTTGTACCAATGTCAGAGTATGATAAGAAAGGGCAGCAGTCGTAGGGTGAAATTGTATGCAGAATGAAATTCTTATAACAAAGAAAGAGGACAAGCTTCTTACTATAAGAACTGAAGGTGGAAAGATTGTTCAGATAGATGCTGAGGATATAGAAGAGGAGAGTGTTCTTGGAAACATATATGTTGGAAAGGTAAGAAATGTAGTTAAGAATATCAATGCTGCATTTGTTGAATATCAGAAGGGGCAGATGGGTTATCTGTCTCTTGCAAAGGGAATATGTCCTATTCATACGGACGGAGTTCATCATCAGGATGACAGAGTTTTAATCGGTGATGAGATAATTATTCAGGTTCAGAGAGAGGCATCAAAGACAAAGCCTCCTACTCTGAGTGGAGAGATAAATATAGCCGGTAAATATATGGTTCTTGTCAGAGACGGTGGAATGATAAGTATTTCTTCCAAGATAAAGGATAAGGAAAAAAGAGCATGGCTTCATGAGATAATGGAGAGATATGCTACAGACGAAATTGGATTTATAGCAAGGACAAACAGCGCGGTTGAGACAGAAGAAAATATTGTGGCTGAGCTTGAAAAGCTGGCATCCGAATATAAGAAAATATCAGAGTTTGGAAAGCATAAAACTATATTTTCGTGTCTTAAACATACTCCGAGAAATTATATAAAAAGTATAGTTGATGCGAGGACGGAATATCTTTCAGGGATAGTTACAGATTGTGAGGATATTTTCAATGAGATACAGGAATACTGCAGTGAATATGATATAAAAAATAAGGACAAGTTAAGACTGTGGAATCCTTTAGATGGAAAGCTGGATGCAGTTTATAATGTATCGAGGACTTTAGAACACGCTCTTATGCAGCGTGTCTGGCTTAAGAGTGGTGCATACATTATAATACAGCCGACAGAGGCGCTTGTATCTATAGATGTAAATACAGGAAAGGCCATATCAAAGAAAAAGGATGTGCAAAAGACCTTCCTGAAGGTAAATCTTGAGGCTGCAAAGGAGATTGCATATCAATTAAGACTTAGAAATCTTTCAGGAATGATACTTATAGACTTTATAGATATGAAAGACGAAGAAAATAACCAGCTGCTTATGGAGACTCTTAGAGAAGAGTGCTCAAAAGATGGAGTAAAGACAAGTGTTGTTGATATGACAAAGCTTGGACTTGTCGAGGTAACAAGAAAGAAGACAAGAAAAACTTTATATGAACAGTTACACGGACAGGATATATGGTAGTGTGGGAGAGATTCTGAGAAGACATTTATAAAAGAAAAGTGGAAAAGAGGGTTATTATATGGAATTTTATATGCCAACAAAGGTTTATCACGAGAAGGACGCGGTGCTTAATCATGCGTCTGAGATAGCTGCTATAGGAAAAAAAGCGCTTATTGTAACGGGAAAGAGTTCTTCCAAGAAGAATGGTTCTCTTGCAGACGTGAAGAAGGCTCTGGAAGAGAATGGTACAGAGTATATTGTTTTTAATGAGATAGAGGAAAATCCATCTATTGCTACTGTTATGAAAGCGGCAGAGATAGGAAGAAGCCAGGGAACTGATTTTGTAATAGGTGTAGGCGGAGGCTCACCTATGGATGCATCAAAAGCAATAGCTCTTATGATATATAACAGGGATTCGTCAGAAGAGGTGCTTTATCAGAAAATAGATTTAAAAGCACTTCCTGTTGTTGAGGTTCCTACTACATGTGGAACCGGTTCAGAGGTTACACCATATGCAATACTTACAAGGGATGATAAGAAAACAAAGCAGAGCATAAGTCATAAAATTTATCCGGTTATTGCGTGTGTTGACGCAAAATATCTTATGAATGCTCCAAAGAGTGTGATAGTAAATACAGCTATTGATGCACTTGGTCATTTTATAGAGAGTTATTTCAATAAAAGAGCAACTGATTACAGCTGTATGTTATGCCAGTATGGTATGAGTGTATGGGCTGAGAATCTGGATGTGCTTCTTGGTGAGGATATTACGGAGGAGAGATGTAATTCACTATTGCTTGCATCTACACTTGCAGGTATGGCAATTACACATACAGGAACATCTATACCACATGGAATGAGTTACTATCTTACATATAATATGAACATACCACATGGAAAAGCTGTTGGAATGTTCCTCCCGGGATATCTGAAGCTTATGAGTAAACAGTTTGAAGATGAAGTTGCAATGATTCTTGAAGGGCTTGGATTTGCTAATATTGAGCAGTTTGCATTCTTTATCAAGCAGTGTATGGAAGTGTGTGAACTTTCAAAGACAGATAAGCAGAATATATTAAATGAGATAATGGAAAATCCGGGGAAAATGGCTTCTATACCGTTTGAGGTGTCAGAGAGTGATGTGAGGGAAGTAGTGGAGTTTATGGGTAAGTGAGGTACGGTATGGAACAGGATGAAATTATTATTAGAAAAGGGATTGTACATATTCTGGATGGTGAACTTGGTTATCCGGTGTTTTCTGAGCAGATTCTTGATATGTCTGGTGATATAAATGATTTTTTCAGAATGCATATTTATAAGATTATATCTGGTGATGATATGAAGAAATGTTATTTTGATGAGGAGGAATCTGAGGTTTATGGTATAGTTAAGTCGTTTGATGAGGAAAATATGGTTGAGGACAGCAAGAAAATTGCGGGAAAACTGTATGAGATAATGAATTCAAATGTGACGATACCTTCGGCTGATTTTGCTGCGATTACATTTCAGCTTAAGAGTGTCCGGTACCTTGCACTTCTCAAAATGAATTATAAAGAAAGTTTTGTCCATATGACACAGTCTTCAGAAGAAGGGGCAAATATAAACAGCATAATCAAGTATCAGTCTACATTGCCGTCGGCTTCTACTAAACTTTCAGAGGCGGTTGTTATAAATCTTGAGGATTATTCTATAAGGATAATTGAGAAAAAATATGAGATAAATGGTGAGAAATGCAATTATCTCTCGGAAGTATTTTTGAAATGCAAGGCGGCAATGTCTTCAAAATCCAAGCTTGATATAGTTACAAGAGCAGTAGAGCAGGTAAATAAGAAGCATTTTGCTGACAAGCCTGTTGCCCAGATGGAAGCCAAGAGGATTATAAAAGAGGAGATAGAGGAAAAAGGAATGGCCCCGAATTGAAGCCTATAAAATACATCCCATTATGGCTAAAAGCAAAACGACTATCGCCAAACACACGACTAAAATCCATCACACCCGACTCCGACCATGTAGTCTCATGATTACCCGAAGCCGCATAGAATGGCACATGCAGTTGCTCCAATGCTGCTTTGATGGCTTCTATCGAAGCGCGGTCGCCCGACTCCGTCAAGTCGCCCGTCACAACCACAAATTCAATCTCAGGATTCTGGTTAATATCTGCAATCGAACGTTGCAAATCTTCCATCGGACGTGGATTACTCGTGCTGATATGCGTATCGGTCAGCAACGCAAAAGAGAATAATAATATGGAAAGGATATAACTCATAATTCAAAATTCATAA
>JAFPDA010000011.1 GCA_017425575.1 Lachnospiraceae bacterium
CAAAAGACCATCAGCAAACTGGTCAGCATCAGCTATAACCCTGCTTACTATATCTCCTGATGCATGACCATCTATATATTTTACAGGCAGAATCTCAATTTTCTTAAAGGCATCATCCCTTATATCACGCACAACATTATAGGTTATCTTATTATTGCAGACATTCATTATCCACTGGGACAATCCTGTAAAAACTATAATGACAGCCATCTTTTTAATTATTCCTGACAGTCCTTCAAAATTAACAAGTCCTTTCGACACCATCATATCCACAGCATCACCGGTAAGTATAGGCAGATATAAAGTAAGAACCACCGTTATCGCAGCAAATACAAGCGACAAAATTATAAATATCCTGTAATTTTTAATATACTTAAAAACTTTTTCCAATGTATCATCCTTTTTAGCCACTTTATATCACCCCTTTCTTACTTTCTTTTGCAGTATCTTTATACTGCGAGCTGTATATCTCCTCATACACATCACATGTCTTAAGAAGTTCATCATGAGTTCCCTGTCCGACAAGCTCTCCGTCATCAAGAACCACTATATTGTCGGCATGCTGTATAGAAGAAGTTCTCTGCGAAACTATAAATATAGTAGGTTTGAATGTAAGCTCCTTCAGAGATTTTCTAAGTTTTGCATCTGTTGCATAATCAAGTGCTGATGCACTGTCATCAAGAATAAGAACCGAAGGTTTCTTCACCAGAGCTCTGGCTATTGTTAAT
The DNA here is from genome assembly GCA_017425575.1 of Lachnospiraceae bacterium. Lineage (GTDB taxonomy): Bacteria > Bacillota > Clostridia > Lachnospirales > Lachnospiraceae > Butyribacter. Next base: position 729 of record JAFPDA010000011.1, read on the forward strand.
CTCTGTCTCTGACCACCTGAGAGGTTTCTTCCTCCCTGTTCAAGTATATAGTCAAGACCGCCTTCTTTTCCCTCTACTACCTCAAGTGCCTGCGCTGCCTTAAGTGCTTCTCTGATTTCCTCATCAGTCGCATTTTCATTTCCCCACTTCATATTTTCTCTTATAGTTCCATGAAAGAGAACTGCTTTCTGCATGACAACACCGATATTTTCCCTTACCACTTCTATCGGGTAATCTTTTATATCCACATCATTAAGTTTTACTATACCACTGGTCGCATCATAAAATCTTGGAATCATATTTACAAGTGTAGACTTACCAGAACCTGTTCCTCCTATAACTCCTGTTATACTTCCGGCAGGAGCATTAAAAGATATATTAGAAACAGACTCTTCACTGGCTCCCGAATATCTAAGAGCGACATTCTCAAAAGAAACACTTACACCCTTATCTGTTGCAAGCTGCAGCTTTCCATTGTCACTCATTGAGCTCTTCATATCAAACACACTCTGGACTCTTCCCGCACACGCAACCGCCTTTGTAGAGAGTACAATTGTGTTGGCAAGCTTTACAAGCTCAACAAGTATCTGAGACATATAATTTATAAGTGCAATAACCTGTCCCTGTGTAAGACTTCCTGAATCTATCCTTAACGCACCAGTCCAGAGAAGCACCACAAGTCCTATATTTATCATCACATAAGTCACCGGATTTGTTAAGCCTGATATCTTTCCAACAAAAAGCTGAAGTTTTCTAAGTGCTTCATTCTCTTCACAAAACTTATCTATCTCGTCATTTTCTTTATTAAATGCCCTTATTACTCTTGCACCTGTAAGATTCTGTCTTGTTCTTCCAAGCACATTGTCAAGATTACCCTGTACTTTCTTATAAAGAGGCATACTTATAAGCATTACTCCAAAAACTACTATTGCAAGCAAAGGAATAACCACAACAAATATAAGTGCCGCCTTCACATCAATGGTGAATGCCATTATAGCTGCACCAAACACTATAAAAGGAGAGCGCAGAAAAAGTCTGAGAGCCATATTCACACCCGACTGAAGCTGATTTATGTCACTCGTCATTCTGGTAATCATTGTAGAGGTTCCAATATCGTCCACCTCAGAAAACGAAAAGCTCTCTATATGCTCAAATAATGCATGTCTGACATTTGCTGCAAATCCAACTGCTGCCTTTGCAGCAAAATACTGCGCC
>JAFPDA010000075.1 GCA_017425575.1 Lachnospiraceae bacterium
AGTATGAAAGACAAAGATGAAAAAACAGTCTGCTTTGAGTTTGAAGTTTGTAAAAAAGAGCTTTTGGAACTTGAACAGAATTATAAAGATGCTGATAATGATTTTAAGCAGATACAGGAAAAACTTACCTCTGTTCAGGGGGCTCTTGGGGAGATAATAAAACTTGCAGAAAAACTTGACTGTGAAGTTACCACATTAAAAGAAAAATATATTAAATCGATAAGTGATAATGGATTTAATTCAGAAGAAAATTATCATTTGAGCCAGCTTTCAGAAAAAGATATAGATGATATTTCAGAAGAAATAAACTGTTATAAAGACAGTGTTATATCTACAAATGCTGAGATTAAAACTATTGATGAGCAGTTGAGTGACAGAGAAATGATTGATATAAGCCGGCTTGAAAGTGAATATCAGGAATACAGTGAACAGTATAAGATAATTACAGATGAATTATCTCATTATAATTATTGTGTAAAGACAAATCAGACAATATCAGAAAGGCTTCAGCTCTTACTTGCTGAGCGGGGAGATTTTGATAAGAAATTAAAGGTTATAAAATCTTTGGATGCAGTTGCAAATGGAAAAGTTCATTTTCAGACATATATTCAGAGGCAGTATTTTAAACAGATTATACAGGCGGCGAATAAAAGGCTTGTCAAGATGACATCTGGAGCATTTATATTAAAATGCCGTGATATGACAAATTCGGGACAGGGTGAAAATGGTCTTGAACTTGATGTTTATATTCCAGCATCAGGAAAAACAAGAGATGCACATACCCTGTCGGGAGGAGAAACTTTTATGGCTGCTCTTTCAATGGCGCTTGGCATGGCGGATATAGTACATAATACTGTTGGGAAGACAAAGATTGACACAATGTTTATTGATGAAGGTTTTGGTTCTCTAAGTGATGAATCCAGGGACAAAGCTGTAAATGTACTTCTGGAGCTTGCAGGAGACCAGAGACTTGTAGGTGTTATATCACATGTGTCTGAACTTAAGGAACAGATACCTTATAAACTGATTGTAAATAAGGGGAATAGAGGAAGTACTTTGAAGTGGAACATAGATTAAATTGTTTGCGAAACTTGTTTTTGCACATAAATATTTTGAATTATTAACAAGAATATATAAGGTGTGGGAAATTTTGCAAGTATTTATGGTATAAGACAGGAGGATTAAAATGACATGTAAAGAAGTTCAGAGCAGATATATTCCTTTTATTGATGACAAACTGAGTAAAAAAGAGCTTCAGGGATTTCTAAAACATATCCACAGCTGTGATAAATGCAAGGAAGAATATGATATATATTATACAATGATAACAGGAATGCGTTATCTTGAAGAGGATAATGGAAAGAGTGAGTTTAAGGTTGATTCTGAGGAAAAGCTTAAATTTGCTGAGGAATACCTTATAAAATACAGAATATTTTTTATTGAAAAGGTATTGCTTCTTGTTATATTATGTCTAATTGTGATTTTGTTTATTTAGCTTACTATTCACGGCTGTGAATAGTAACGTTGAAACATACTGAGAAAGGTTTAGTTAAAATGAGTGGCAAGATAGTATTGATAGATGGGCACAGTATATTAAACAGGGCATTTTATGGTGTTCCTGACCTTACTAATTCGGAAGGTATACATACAAATGCCGTGTATGGTTTTTTGAATATTATGTTTAAGATACTTGAGCAGGAGAAGCCAGAGTATCTTACAGTTGCATTTGATGTGAAAAAACCTACATTCAGACATGAGATGTATCCTGAGTATAAGGGGACAAGAAAGGGAATGCCGGATGAGCTTAGAGAGCAGGTGCCGGTTATTCAGGAAGTTTTGAAGGCAATGGGAGTCTGCATTGTGATGCAGGGCGGTTATGAGGCTGATGACATACTTGGAACTATTGCGAGAAAAGCTGAGAAAGAAGGCAAAGAGGTGACGCTGGTTTCAGGTGACAGAGATCTTTTGCAGCTGGCATCAGATAAGATAAAGATAAGTATTCCAAAGACAAAAAAAGGTGGTTCAGAGGTAGAGGAATATCATACACAGGAGGTAATAGACAAATATTCTGTTACACCTGCACAGATTATAGACCTTAAGGGCCTTATGGGGGATACTGCTGACAATATCCCCGGAGTTCCGGGGGTTGGAGAGAAAACTGCAGTTAAGATACTTGCTGAATTTCCTTCTGTTGAAGAGGCTTATGAAAATATTGACAATGTAATGCCTAAAAGAGCACAGAATCTTCTTAGAGAGAATAAAGAACTTGCAATTCTCAGCAAGAAGCTTGCAACTATAAAGACAGACTGTGATATCGATTATGAATTTGAAATGGCAGTTCTTAAAAATCTTTTTACTCCTGAGGCTTTTGAATGGGTAAAGAAGCTTGAACTTAAATCTATAATTAAGAAATTTGATTCATCAGTGTTCTCAGAGGCAACAGTAAAACCGCAGAACTTTTTATATCTTAATGATAAAAAAGCGGTAAAAGATTTTGTGGCTGGGATTATTGCAGCGAATCCTGAACTTATAGGAGTTTCGTTTGCCGGTGATGAATGGTCAAATTCGGGTGTCGAGAAGAAGAAGAAAAAAAAGAGTGGTGCACAGCTGAGTTTTATATTTGACAATGAGGATGTTATTGGAGCAGACTGTGACGAGGAGGAAAGTGAGTATAATTTTGTAAGTGCAGCTTTTGCTTATCAGGATAAGGATAAATATGTGACAGGATGCGTACTTGTTAGTGACGAAATTACAGGAGATTTCATCGTTGAACAATATAAAAAACTCAGCAGAAAAATTAAAAATATTGCGTTATTTGACTTAAAGAATACTATGCATTTAGTCCCAAAGGCTTTTGATGGAGATGCCTTCGATATATGCAGACAGATTAGGGATGTAAAGATAGGTGCTTATCTTTTAAATCCACTCAAGGACTCATATTTTGTCGATGATATTGCAAGAGATTATCTTGGAATGACAATAAAATCATATGCAGAGCGGTTTGAGAAGAAGAAACTCAGTGATGTATACAATGAAGTAATTCAACATTCATCTGCAGAGGCAGCAAAGAGTTTGAGTGAGTATGCGGGAAGTATGGCATGTGTTGCGTGTATGTCATGGGAGAAAATAGCGGCTGAGCTTAACCAGAGCGGAATGTCAGGATTGTTTGATAATATAGAGATGCCTACAGCATATTATCTGTATCAGATGGAAAAAGAAGGTGTAAAGGCTGACAGACAGGTACTTGAGGATATGTCAAAGCTTTTACAGGAAAAGATTTTGGCACTTGAGACAGATATATATGACCTTGCAGGGGAAGAATTTAATATAAATTCTCCAAAACAGCTTGGAGTTATACTGTTTGAAAAACTTAAACTGCCGTTTGCCAAAAAGACAAAGACAGGATATTCCACATCGGCGGATATACTGGAAAAACTTCGCACAGAAGATCCTATAGTGGATAAAATCCTTGATTACAGACAGCTTAGCAAACTTAAATCAACATATGCAGATGGCCTTGTGGTATTTATAGAGGATGATAAAAGAATACATGGAAAATTTAATCAGACCATAACTGCAACAGGAAGAATAAGCAGTACGGAGCCAAATCTTCAGAATATTCCTATAAGGATGGAGCTTGGAAGACAGCTTAGAAAAGTATTTGTTCCAAAGGAAGGATATATATTCCTTGATGCAGATTATTCGCAGATAGAACTCAGAGTGCTTGCTCATATGTCAGGGGATGAGGAACTTATAAATGCTTACAAAAACGGCGATGATATCCACAGAAGTACGGCCTCAAAAGTTTTTCATACTCCTTTTGATGAGGTTACAGATATTCAGAGAAGAAATGCAAAGGCAGTAAACTTTGGGATAGTTTATGGTATAAGTGCATTTGGTTTATCC
>JAFPDA010000076.1 GCA_017425575.1 Lachnospiraceae bacterium
TACTATGCGTACTTTCCATAGTGGTGGTGTTGCCGGTGATGATATCACACAGGGTCTTCCTCGTGTCGAGGAGCTTTTTGAGGCACGTAAACCAAAGGGACTTGCTATTATTGCAGAGTTCGGTGGTGTTGTTGCTATTCGTGATACAAAGAAGAAACGTGAAGTAGTAGTTACAAATCAGGAAACCGGAGAGCAGAAAGCATATCTTATACCATATGGTTCACGTATAAAGGTTACAGATGGTCAGGTGCTTGAAGCTGGTGATGAGCTTACAGAAGGTAGTGTAAATCCACATGATATTCTTGCAATCAAGGGTGTTCGTGCCGTTCAGGATTACATGATTCGTGAGGTTCAGAGAGTTTACCGTCTCCAGGGTGTTGAGATTAATGATAAGCATATCGAAGTCATTGTTCGCCAGATGCTTAAGAAGATTCGCATCGAGAATAATGGAGATTCAGATTTCCTTCCAGGTGTTATGGTTGATGCTCTTGACTTTGAGGATGAAGTTGAGAGACTTACAGCAGAAGGTTTAACACCTCCAGAAGGTAAACAGGTTATGCTTGGTATTACAAAGGCATCTCTTGCTACAAACTCATTCCTTTCAGCAGCATCATTCCAGGAGACAACGAAAGTTCTTACTGATGCAGCTATAAAAGGTAAGATAGATCCACTTGTTGGTCTTAAAGAAAACGTAATACTTGGTAAACTTATTCCTGCTGGTACCGGTATGAAGAGATATCGTTCAGTTAAACTTGACTGTGATGAAGCTGCAGAGAAGTTTATAGCAGAAAAACGCAGACAGGAAATTAAAGATGTTGAAGAAGAAAAGCCAGCATATGTAGAGAAAAAAGAAGAAGCAGTAGATTCTGTTGAAGAAGAGTTAGTATTCTCAACATCGGTTGAACTTGATGAAGAATAATTAACAGTATTGAAATGAAAATTTAAGCATATAAGATGGTATAATCAAGTCTGATTATACCATCTTTTTTACTTTACAGTAAACTTCGTCATATAAAGCAGAAGTGTTTGGTTCAGAGTATTAGAAGAATAGTAATAAATGTATGAAAAGCGATAAAAAAACAGGAGACATTATATTGTAGACAGTTAGTGTATATGGTAAAATATAGTTACTGTTCAGACGCAAGCTTGACACTTGCTGTTAAGCTATACGCTAATGATTAAATTGTGAAAGATTACAGTCCCAGGTATCGAAGATGCATTTAATGCACTTAGAAATTATAATAACTGTATAGTGGTTATATCTGCTGACAGAAGTGAAGTTTTTACTCCTGTAAATGTTATGGTAAAAATGAGTGTTATAGTTGGATTCGTAATGCTTGTACTGGCATTGGTTGCGGCAATATTTTTAGCGACAAGGATAGTAAAACCGATAATAAGTCTTTCTGAGATAATAAGTAAGGCATCAGAGTTTGATTTTTCTCAAAGCGATGTTGTATCAGATATTGCTAAAGCACATGATGAGACAGGAGTTATGGCGAGTGCTGTTCTGAATATGAGTAATCAGATGCGTGATATGGTAAAGCGCATGGAAAATGTAAAGGAAAGCATTGGAAAAAACGTAGATGAACTTATCTGCGGATATAAAGGTGAGAGCTAATGAACTTCACAAGCAGACTGATGTTGCTGCAAAACGTACAAGGGAAGTATATGAAAATGTTAAATTAAGAACAAAAAATGCTATTGAGCAGTCAAAGGCTGTTGATAAGATTAATGAACTGACGGATTCTATTATGGAAATATCATCACAGACAAATTTACTGGCTTTAAATGCGTCAATAGAAGCCGCCAGAGCTGGAGAAGCTGGAAAGGGTTTGCAGTGGTTGCCTCTGAGATAGGACATCTTGCAAATCAGTCTTCTGATGCAGTGTCAAGTATAAATATGATAATGGAAGAGATAAAGACAGCAGTGTCAAGTATGCTCGAAAGCCTGGAACAGTCTATGGAATTTTTGGAGAATGTAGTACTTTCAGATTACAAAAACTTTAATGAAGTAAGTATACAGTACAGCAAGGATGCGGATTCATTTAATAATAGTATGATGGATATTGAAAGTTCAGCAGAGAAACCAAGAGAACATAGAATAGAAATGGAGTTAAAAAAATGAGAGATATTAAAAAAATAAAATGTATTAAAATAGCTATCTGTATATTTGCAGGGATTATAACTGTGGGTGCAGACTGTGCGCCAGTAAGCTGTAAAACAGTTGATACAACAGAGATTACCATAAGTGCAGCAGGAGACTGTACTTTGGGTTCAGATATATCATCTCCACAGAGTGTAAATTTTTATGCAAAATATAATGAGAAAAAGAATCCGGGATATTTTTTTAGTAATGTAAAAGAGATATTTGAAGAGGATGATATGACAATAGTAAACTTTGAGGGGACTCTTACAAACAGTTCTACAAGGGCTGATAAGACATTTGCCTTTAAAGGGGCACCTTCTTATGTCAAAATACTAAAAAAAGGCAGTATAGAGGCTGTGGCGTTTGCAAATAACCATTGTAAAGACTATGGTCAGCAGAGTTATGATGATACAAAGCAGATACTTAAGGATGCAGATATAAGATATTCTTCATATGGCAAGACAGCTATGTATAAAGCAAAGGGAAAGAAGATTGGTATGGTGTCTGTAAATGGTCTTGAAGGCATATATGGAAGTAAAGATTACATAAAAAGTGGTATAAACAGGCTTAAGGACAAAGATGCAGATATAATTATTGTGAGCATGCATGCAGGCATAGAGAGAACATTTCAGCCTAATGATACACAGAAGGAGCTTGCGCATTATGCAATTGACCAGGGAGCAAATCTGGTTTTGGGGCATCATCCGCATGTATTACAGGGGATAGATATATATAAGGGATGCTATATAGTGTATAGTCTTGGAAATTTCTGCTTTGGCGGAAATACAAATCCGGCAGATAAAGATACAATGATATTCCAGCAGACATTTACATTTAAAGATGATAAATTAAAAAAAGATTTAAACGCAAAGGTTATTCCGTGCAGTATATCTTCTGTATCATATCAGAATGATTACAGACCAACTGTATTGAAAGGTTCTTCAAAGAAAAGAATTATAGATAGATTAAACAGTTATAGCAGTTCGATGAAAGTTCATGTTACATCGAAAGGTAAGTTAAAGAAAAAACAGTAACACCAATTTTGTAAAAAAATGAAAAAAAGTGTTGACAAATAGAAAATGATATAGTAAAGTATGTATCGTTGTCGCAAACAAACAACTCAGAAGAAACGGCTGGAAAGTGAGAGTTCTTCTAAAATAAGTTGAAAAAGTAGTTGACAAACATAAGAGATAGTGATAAAATATACATCGCTGTCGCAAGTAAAACAGCAAAAAAAAGATTGGATACGAAAGTGTTTAGTCGAAAATAAAAACAAAAAAGTTGTTGACAAACTCAGAGAGATGTGATAATATATAATGCGTCGCTGAAAAAAACAGCAACAAAGTCTTTATAAAAAAAGACTTAAAAAAAGCCTTAATGGAAGACTTGGAACTTTGATAACTGAATAGTAAAACAACCCTGAAAATTCTAAATAAAATAGATTTTCAATTTAAAAGTTCTTATAAACACATGCATAAGAACAGCGCGAGATGGTAAGTGTAAACTTAACATCAGTAAAACGGAAA
>JAFPDA010000077.1 GCA_017425575.1 Lachnospiraceae bacterium
GGCAGCAGCCAGGGGGGTGTGCTTGGCGGACTTACAAAAAATGAAATGGTTGTATATGTATTTATGGTTTATGTAACATCAGCGATAGTGACAGTAGATATATCGGACTGGGTAAGTGAAGATGTAGTCAAGGGAACTGTTGCGATGAATCTTATAAAGCCTATTGATTACAGGTTAAGTCTTATATCGACGGCTGTTGGTGAAATGATATTCCGTTTTGCGGCACCGGGAGTGTTTATCTGGATAGGTGTTGAGGTATATAAGGCAAAAGTATTAGGCATGGGATTTACTCCATTGTCAAATATTCTGATATATATTTTAAGCTGTGCCATGAGCTTTTTGATATTTGTATTATTTGATTTTTGTTTTGCTATGATAGCATTTTTTACTACATATATATTTGGAATGCAGATGGCAAAGACAGCACTTTTGAGTTTTCTTACAGGACAGCTTATACCACTAAGCTTCTTCCCGGAGGCTGTACAGAGAGTATTTGATTTTCTGCCATTTTCATCTATGATATATGCGCCTGTTATGGTGTATCTTGGCAAATATCAGGGCACAGAGCTTTTGTTTATACTTGGAAGGCAGTTTGTGTGGGTGGTTATACTTTATCTTCTGGGAAGTTATATATGGAAGAGAGTTACCAACAGGCTTGTAGTGTTAGGAGGTTGACGTGAAAACAATAAAAAGTTATTTGAGATTATACAGGGTTTTTATCTCCCAGTTTTTCAAAATTATTCTTCAGTCGAAGATTGATTTTATGATGGGGCTTATGGGTTTTTTCTTTACACAGATAATGGGAATAATGTTTCTTTATCTGGTATTTCAGCAGATACCTTCATTAAATGGCTGGACATTTGACCAGCTTGTGTTTATCTATGGATTTGCACAGATTCCACGAGGTATCGACCATCTTTTTACAGACAATATATGGCTGGTTGCATGGAGACTTGTCATAAATGGAGATTTTGACAGATATATGCTCAGACCTATGAATATACTTTTTCAGATAATAAGTGAAAGAGTAAAGCCGGATGCTCTGGGAGAGCTGCTTGTTGGAACTATACTTGTTATCAGAAGTTTAAATAAAGGGATAGTTGTGGTTGACGCGGTACATATTGTGTTGTTTATAGTATCAATTATCGCAGGAGCATTTATATATACAGCTATAAAGTTATTCTTTGCTTCAATTGCGTTCTGGATAAAGATAAGCGGACCTATTCTTCAAGTGGCATATGAGATGTCTGATTTTGCAAAATATCCCACAGAGATATATGCCAAAGCTGTTAAATTTGTGATAACCTGGGTTATACCATTTGCATTTGTAGCATATCTTCCTGCAAGTTATTTCCTTGGAGCTGGCAGTTTTATGGGACACAGTTCTCTTATAATTGCAGTAGAGGCAGGCATCGCATTGATTTTTTGTATATTAGCATATATAATGTTTAGTGTTGGTATAAAAAATTATGAGAGTGCGGGCAACTAATATGGGTAAAACGATTTGTATAACAAACAGGCACCTTGTTAAGGGCGATTTTTACAGTCAGATAGAAATGGTTTTAAAGAAAAAACCAGACAGTATTATTCTGAGAGAGAAAGACCTTGACGAGAAAGAATATGCTGAGCTTGCCAAAAAGATAAGTGCTATGTGTGACAAAAATGGGACAGAGCTTATTCTGCACAATTTTTATAATGTGGCAATAGAACTTGGTATCAGGAAAATTCACTTACCGCTTTTTGTTTTTGAAGATATGGCAGAAGAGGATAAGAAGAGATTTGATAAGACAGGTGTATCATGTCATTCGGTTGAGGATGCAAGAAAAGCAGAGAGTCTTGGTGCATCATATATAACGGCAGGTCATATCTTTGCGACAGACTGTAAAAAGGGGCTTGAACCAAGAGGTATTAAATTTCTTGAAAATGTCTGCGCTTCGGTTGATATACCTGTTTATGCAATTGGGGGAATAAATGATGAAAACAGGGGACTGTGCATAGATGCCGGGGCTTCAGGGGTGTGTATTATGTCTGGGTTTATGCGGATGAAAGGTTAAGCATACTCAATATTAACTTTAAAGAAATTCTATAAATTTTTGAGAGTGTTTTGTAGAATTACCAGTGAGAGATGTAAGAAAGAAGAGGTATAAGGAAGGATAGGAATATGTATAAGAATATTTTATTTGATTTGTATGGTACTCTGATTGATATAAGAACAAATGAGGATAAGCCGGAGCTTTGGGCGAATATTGCTCTTTTATATGGATATAAGGGCGCTGTGTATACAGCTGATGAACTTAAAAGTGATTATGAGAAATATGTAGCTGAGTGCAAGGAAAAAATCAGAAAAGAATATCCAAGACATAAAGAGATAGATATTCCTGTTGAAGAGGTGTTTGAAAAACTGTTTAAAGCTAAAGATGTTAAATGCACTCAGGCAGATATAAAATTTATTGCGGCTGCATTCAGAAGTATGTCTACAGATATGATAAAGCTTTATGATGGTGTTATAGACCTTTTGGAATCGCTTAAAAAGGCTGGTAAGAAGATATATCTGCTTTCAAATGCACAGAGTTATTTCACAATGAATGAAATGAATATGCTTGATATAACAAAGTATTTTGATGATATTTTTATCAGCTCAGACCACAGAGTAAGTAAACCGGATCCTATTTATTTTGAGAAACTTATCGATAAGCATAATCTTGATAAGAAGGAAACTATTATGGTTGGAAATGACTGGATAAGTGATATGCAGGGTGCGGCGGCAGCAGGCATTGATGGACTTTATATCCACCAGGAGATATCTTCTGAGATAACTGGTGAGCTTCAGGCTAAGTGGGCTATAATGGATGGCGATGTGACAAAGATGAAACAGTATCTGATATAATATTTGAAAGGGCGGAGAGTATAAATGGGATACAGAACAGTCGATGAACTTGAAAATTTTGATATGAAAGATGCACACATTTCTAATATGGAGATATCAAGCGGGCATCTTTTTATAACACTTGACAATGTAACTATAAAGTCATCAAATTCCTGTAATCGTGACATTAGAGATATGAGGACAAATGACCTTGTATTCAAGCTTCAGGATGCACAGATTGAATACATGATAAAAGAAGGCTATAAAGTATATAATGCTGATGGGGTGCTTCAGAATGAAGTTGACGATGAGCAGATAACAGCGGAAAATTATACTGCAGCTATGAAAGAGTTTATAGAGTGTTATGTATATGAAATTACTAAAGAGCAGGACGGATATCTTATCGATATAGATGGTGAGGAGTCTACTTATAAGATAAAGGTCAGGGCTTCGCATGATGTTGAAGAATGGGAAAAATTCCTGAGCAAAGATACAATGTAATCTATAGAGATAGAGTAAGAAGAAACAGACAGCTTATGCTGTCTGTTTTTTCTTGAATATATACTCAACAGGTATCTGCGATAATATAATTGCTGTAAACATCAGCGCACAGCCTGTAAATTCTCTTGTTGAAAGTTTTTGTCCAAGTATAAGCCAGCCTGCAAGTGCAGATATCACTGATTCAAGACAGAGTATAAGTGATGCCACTGTAGGATTTATACCTTTTTGACCGACTATCTGGAGTGTGTACGCGACACCGCAGGAAAGTATTCCGGCGTAAAGGATACTTACACTCGCAGAAAATATATTATTCATATCTGGAGTTTCTGTAAAAAGCATAACAATAAATGAAAGTACAGAGCATACAAAAAATTGTATACATGACATTTTTACTCCATCTACAAAATTTACAAAATAATCAATTATTATAATATGAAGTGTAAATACTATTGCACACAAAAGCACGTAAAAATCGCCTTTCTGTATAGAGATATCCTCTTTTATACATAAAAGATAAAGTCCTATAACAGAAAGAACAACACTTATCCAGGTGAGTACAGAGGTTTTCTTATGTAAAAATATTCCTGCTATAGGTACGAGAACCACATAAAGAGCGGTTATAAAGCCGGCTTTTCCAACTGTAGTATATGTAATTCCAATCTGCTGAAGATTGCTTGCAATGCAGAGTATTATGCCGCATAAAATTCCGCCAGTCAGCAGTTTTTTGTTTTTCCAGCTATAATCTATACTATCTGTTTTATCGTTAGTCTGTGCTCTTTTTTTGTCAGTAAACATTATAAAAGGTAAGAGTACAAGTCCACCAAGAAAACATCTGATACCATTAAAGGTAAAAGCTCCTATATATTCCGCAGATACACTTTGGGCTACAAAAGCTACACCCCATATAAGTGCTGTCAAAAAAAGCATAAGTGAATTTTTAAGTGATTTCATAAAATGTCATTCTCCCGTCTTTCTTTTTCGTTTATAGAGGCTGACTTTAACATATTTATACCATTAAAAATTATATTTTCTGAGATTAATACTAATTCTTTAGGTGTTTCTTTCATTCCTGACTGAATCCAGTGTTTAATCAGACCGAAGTATCCTTCTGTAACAAAAGAGGAGAAGTATGCATAGTAATCAGCAATTGCGGCTGGAAAAAGAAATTTCCACCTTGCCTCACAGTTCTTTTTTAGCAGTTTTTTTAGCTTTTCAACAAATGCAGGGTCACCATGGGGACCAAGTAATATACTTGTAAGTTCAAAGTTCATACTAAAGCATGAAAAGATTTCAGAAAGAAGAGGATGTGGGTTGTTTATAACTTCATTTGGGTTTGGATGATTAGAAAAACATTTTTCTAATTCATTATAAAGTTCATTTTCTAATGTCTCTAAAAGATAGTATATGTCAGCATAGTGGAGATAGAAGGTTCCACGATTGATATCAACAAGGTCACAGAGTTCCCTTACTGTAATCTGATTTATGGGTTTTGTTTTCAACAGTGAAAGCAGCCCATTTTTTATTGCGTTCTTAGTTCTACGTATGCATCTGTCATTTTTTTCTTCCATATATTTATACCCCTTAAAAATTAAAGATAAAAATCAACAGTTTTATTCTATGTGTTCATTAAAGAACAGCTTGAAATACATTGATTATTGAATATTAGCATATAAAAGTATACTCTTTACTAGAAAGTAAAGCAATATTTAGCTTGAAGAATAATTATAGAAAAGAGGGTGCTTATGAAAGTATTTGAGTGGATGCTTGACCATCGAAAAACTGTCTTAATAATAGTGGCGATTTTGACAGGATTGTGTCTGATTATGAAGACAGGCGTTGGTGTGGATTATGATATGATGGATTATCTTCCTGCCGATTCAGCTTCTACGAAAGCCATAGAGACGATGGCAGAAGAATTTGATGGTGGAATTCCAAATGTAAGAGCTATGGTAAATGATATTACTATTCCTGAGGCTTTGGAAATGAAAAATAAGTTAGAGCAGGCAGCAGGAGTAACCTCTGTAACATGGCTTGATGATGTGGTTGATTTAAATCAGCCTTTGGAGATGCAGGAGGCAAAGACAGTAGAAACTTATTATAAGGAAAATAAAGCTTTGTACAGCATTGCTGTTGCTGATGAAAAAGTCAATGAAGGAGTAAAAGAAATTAGGGAAATTGTTGGCAAAAATGGTGCAGTTGAAGGTTCAGCAGTTAATACTGCCGAAGGGACACAGTCGAGTGCAGGAGAGATGAGCAAGATTGTAAAAATAATAATTCCACTTGTATTTTTAATTCTGATACTTGCGACAACATCATGGTTTGAACCTGTATTGTTCCTTATTACAATTGGTATTGCCATTATACTTAACTCAGGTACAAATATAATTTTTGGTGAGATATCATTTGTAACCAATACTGATGGAAGTGTACTGCAGCTTGCGGTGTCCATGGATTATTCGATTTTTCTGCTTCACCGTTTTGCAGAGTGTCGTAAGCAGAATATGGAAGTAAAAGAAGCGATGTTAATGGCTCTGAGGAAATCAATAACTTCTATAACGTCGAGTGGATTAACTACGGTTATAGGATTTGTTGCGCTGATGCTTATGAGGTTTCAGATTGGCCCGGATATGGGGCGTGCACTTGCAAAGGGAATTGTATTCAGCCTGATTAGCGTATTAGGAATATTACCGGTTCTTGCAGTAAGCTGTTACAAACTGATTGATAAAACAAGTCATCGTTCATTTCTGCCTTCCTTTAAAAAATTTTCATCAGTTGTGTTAAAGGGAAGATATATTGGAATAATCTTATTTTTACTTGTATTGATTCCTTCATATATGGCACAACGGAATAATCAGTTTGACTATGGTGCGGCAGATATGTTTGGAAAACAGACAGAGGTAGGAAAACAAAAGGAAGAGATTCAGAAGGTCTTTGGTAAAGCAAATACAATGGTTTTGTTAGTGCCAAGGGGTGATACGGCAAGAGAAAAAGAATTAAGCGATGAATTACATAAGATACCCGAGGTAACATCGATTTTATCTTATGTAGATGTGGCAGGGGCGGAAGTTCCAACCACATATGTAGATGAGGCTTCGCTCAGTAAGGTGATGTCAGAAAACTACAGCAGATTTGTTTTAACACTTGATGCAGACTATGAAGGGGATGGAAGTTTTGTATTAGTGGAGAAAGTGCATAAGCTTGCGAAGAAGTATTATGAGGATAAATATCATCTTGCCGGAACCAGTGTCAGTACCTACGATCTTAAAAATGTGGTTACAGAAGATAATGTGCGTGTAAATACCATAGCAATCGGGGCAGTGTTACTTATTCTTATATTAACCTTCCGTCAGCTGGTATTACCACTGATTCTGATTATTGTTATAGAAACTTCGATATGGCTAAACCTTAGTGTACCATATTTTCAGGGCTCACATATTTTCTTTATAGCGTATCTTATTATAAGCAGTGTGCAGTTAGGAGCAACGGTAGATTATGCAATACTTTTTGCTAACCGTTACAGGGAAAACAGAGTGAAATTACCGAAGAAAGAGGCCTTGCTTGATACGATATCAAGTGTTTCGGCTTCAGTAATGACATCAGCATCAATTCTTATGCTGACGGGATTTTCACTTGGAAAAGTGTGTACCAATCAGGTGTTGTCAAAACTTGGATATATGCTTGGACGTGGAGCATTATTATCAATGGTTCTTGTGCTGTTTGTTCTGCCGGGAATCTTGTATGTTTTAGACCATTTAATGAATAGAAAAGCAGAGAGGAGTTGTGAGGTAGTATGAGAGTAAATAAGAGAATAGTATCATTAGTTGTTGCAGGTACATTGCTTGGAGGTTCTGTTGCAGAAACAAATTGTTATGCAGCAGTAAAATCAAGTAGAAAAGAAGAAGTAGTTTATGCAAATCTGGCGGAGAATGGTGATACAAAGGGCGCTTATGTCGTAAATATATTTAAAGATAAGGAAATAGTTGATTACGGTGATTATGAAAGTATTACCAATATGAATACGAGTGATATTCTCGATTATAAAGATGGAGAGATAACAGGCAGTAATAGTGCAGAGCGCCTTTATTGTGAAGGAATATTACGGCAGACTGAACTTCCATGGAAAATTCACATTTCATATACTCTTGATGGAAAAGAATATTCAGCTGATGAGATTGCAGGAAAAAGTGGAAAACTCGTAATTCATCTTTCAATCAGGAAAAATGAAAATGTTAAGGCAGACTTCTTTGAACATTATGCAGTTCAAGCAACATTTAAGCTCGATACAGCACTTTGCAAAAACATTGAAGCAGAAGGGGCAACAGTAGCTAATGCAGGAGCTAAGAAGCAATTAACTTATACTGTGCTTCCGGGAAAAGGAAAAGAGATAGAGATAAAATCAGATGTAACAGAATTTGAGATGGATGCTGTAACCATCAATGGAGTGAGAATGCAGATAGGCCTTGATAAAGAAATGGTAAATACAGATTCTCTTACAAATGAGGTATCTAAAATTCAGGATGCAGTAAATACACTTGATGAAGGGGCTAATAACCTGAATGAAGGGGCTGGAAATCTGTATAAAGGACTTCAGACCTTAAGTGAGGGCAGTGAAGGGATTGGAAATGGACTTAATAGGTTAAGCCAGAATTCAGATGTATTAACTTCGGGTTCAAAGAAATTTAACAATGGATTAAACAAAGTAAATAATTCGCTGACAGGCGGATTTAAGAAGATAAAAAAGACAGTTTCTTCATTTGATAATAAGCTTAAAAAAGCAGGGGTAAAAAATGCGGAGGAATTCGCTGCAAAACAAAGAGAGGCTGCACAGAGTATTACAATAACAAATACACAGAAAAAACTTTATCAGGCATATACAACAGGAGGTCAGCAAGGAGTTTTAAAAGAACTTAAAAATCTGGTGGAGAAGCAGGATAAAGAAGCTGTGGGATTATATAATCAGATGCAGGCTGGAGATAGCAGTGCATTGGTTAATTATGTCAGCAATGCAGGGAAACTTATAGGGATTCAGAATATGCTGAAGGCTGATGCTGCATACATTGAAGGCAGCAGTAAGCTGATTAACAGTATGACAGAAAGTGTAGGGCAGGTAAAAGAGGCTGTAAATACACTTACGGATAATTATAATAAGATTGATTCAGGTATAAAAAAATATACAGGTGGTGTGAAAAACATTGAAAACGGCTATGAAAAGTTTAGTTCAGGTGTGAGCAGTATACTTACAGGTGCCAATAACTTGTATAAGGGAACATCATCTCTTACAAAAGGAACCGGAAAATTTGCTAAAGAATCAGGAGGCATGAAAGACAAAGTAAATGACCAGATAGATGACATGATAGATCAGTATTCTGATAAGGATTATAAACCGGTATCATTTGTTTCAGAAAAAAATACAAACGTGGATTCGGTACAATTTGTGCTGCAGATTCCAAAGATAGAAAAAGAAGAGAAGGAAATTTCTAAAAAAGAGACAGAAAAAGAGAAAAATCTCTGGCAGAAATTTACTGCACTTTTTGGATTTTAAGTTTTAGTAAATCAAAGTCTCTCCTTGATATCGAAATTATTTTTTGATATCAAGGGGGATTTTTTTATGTGGTTTGCAGGTGTTGTTGCAAGTATGGAAATTCAATGGTAATATTTAGTGGAGAGAACATTAAAGGAGTAAGTGAGGCTTTTATGTATAAGATTTTTTTGGTTGAAGATGATGAGGTTATTGCTAAGGTTGTTAAGAAGCACTTGGAGAGTTGGGATTATGAGGTACGTACAGTTGAAGATTTTTCAAATGTTACACAGGAGTTTGTTGAGTTTGAGCCACAGCTTGTGCTTATGGATATAAAGCTGCCTTTTTATAATGGATATCACTGGTGTACAGAGATTAGGAAGGTTTCTAAAGTGCCGCTTATATTTCTTTCTTCAGCTTCTGACAATATGAATATTGTTATGGCTGTAAATATGGGCGGGGATGATTTTATTCCTAAGCCCTTTGACCTTAATGTGCTTACGGTTAAGGTACAGGCGCTGCTCAGAAGAAGTTATGATTTTGCGGGAAGCGGCAGTCTGCTTCAGCATGAGTGTGCTATGTTAAATCTTACAGAAGGCACATTGGTCTATCTTGATGAGAAACTGGAACTTTCAAAAAATGAGTTAAAGATTCTTCAGACACTTATGGAAAATAAGGATAAGATTGTGTCACGTGATACTTTGATGGTAAAACTCTGGGAAGGGGATGATTATGTTGATGAAAACACTCTCTCAGTAAATGTAAACCGTCTCAGAAAAAAACTTGCAGGTATAGGTCTTGAAGATTTTATTCTTACAAAGAAAGGTATAGGTTACAGACTTAGATGAGTAAATTGAGAATGTATTTGAGCAGAAATTTTGGGTGGATACTGCTTTTTATTATACTTATAGTTTCACAGACGATATATTTATTTCTCAATAATGTTGATGTCAGAGATATTATTTACGGGGCGGGTATTGACTTTTTTGTATTTATGGTGTTTATGGTTATAAATTTCTGCCGTTATGTCAAAAAAGTAAATATACTCAATAAAATATATGAAAGTGCTGTCGGTGATTATATGGATTTTCCTGCGCCAAAAGATGATATTGAACAAAAATACCAGGACATCATTGAAAATATAAATATTTACAGAAAAGATATAGAATCAAAAGACATGCGCGCAAGACAGGAAATGATAGAGTATTATTCGATGTGGGTACATCAGATAAAAACTCCAATAGCTGCCATGAAGCTTCTTTTACAAGTAAATGATTTTGAATTAAAAGATGATATAGAAGAAGAACTTCTAAGGATAGAGCAGTATGCTGATATGGCTTTACAGTATCAGAGGATAAATTCAGACACAAATGATTTTGTGCTTAAGAAAGTAGAACTTGATGGTGTGGTAAGAGACAGCATCAGGAAATATGCAAAGATTATTATAAGAAAGAAACTTTCAATAAATTATAAAGGGACAGATATAAATGTAGTTTCAGATGAAAAATGGCTTGGCTTTGTCATAGGACAGATATTGTCAAATGCAGTAAAATATTCTAAAAAAGGAGAGATAGAGATAACCTGTACCAGAGAAAATGATATCATATATCTTACCATATCTGATGAAGGAATGGGAATAAGTAAAGAAGATATACCACTTGTATTTGAAAAGGGATATACGGGATATAACGGACGTTCTGATAAATATTCTACAGGTATTGGACTTTATCTTTGTAAGCAGGTGCTTAATAAGCTGTCACATTCTATTCGTATAGAGTCTGAGGTTGGAAAAGGTACAAGTGTTATTATTGGGTTTGGAGATATGAAATAGTAAAGAACGCCCAGCATGTAGCTGGGCATTCCCCATGCCTTTCCACGGTAATTATATTTTATGATAATACACATTCCCCTCTGATGCTTTATCCAGCATAAGATGTCAGCACACCATTGTCCATCTGATATACATAATCGCACAACACATCTATATCCTCTTTATTGTGGCTTGCAAGCAAAATAGTTTCACCATTATCTCTTAATTCCTTAAAAAGCTTTCTCATATCCTCAACGCCTCTGTTGTCAAGACCATTCATCGGTTCATCAAGTATTAAAATCTCCTGATTTTCCATAAATGCCTGTGCTATTCCAAGCCTCTGGCGCATTCCCATAGAATACTTCCCTGTTTTTTTATTTGCAGCTTCTTCTAGACCAACTTTTGCAAGTACCTCTTTTAAGTATTTTTTTGTATTTTTATCTTTTTTATTTCTTATACTATATAATATCTCAAGATTCTTATAACCACTATAATTACTTAAGAAACCTGGCGTTTCCAGAATAACACCTATATTACCGGGAGTATCAATATCTTTATAAAGTCTTTTTCCATCTATGTAAATACTGCCGCTGTCTGCAATTACCACCCCGCTCAGACATTTAAAAAGCTGAGTTTTTCCTGAGCCGTTTCTGCCAATTATCCCATGAATTTTTCCCTTTTCAAAGCTTACATTTATATCCTTAAGAATATGTGCTTTTCCATAATACTTATTTAATTTTTCAATTTTTATATACTCACTGTCGTTTGACATATTTTTCTCCGTTTCTTCACTATTTTTATTACTTGTCAGTACCTATCTCAAAATTTGCAAATTTACTCACAGTCATTCCTATCAATAACAAAACAATAGTTACAACAATATAAAAGACAATTCCAAAATTCATATCCGGATAATAACTATTACCACTTCCATCATCAAGACACCATATCTGCATAAGAGATAATGGAGAAATGTGAAATAATATATTGCTTATATTTTCCGTAAAATATAAGCCTACCCCCTCTATTATTATGATTCCACATCCAACCAGTATACATTCACCCTTTTTAGCAAACAAAGCAACAATATACATCACAAGCCCAATAACCACGCATGATAAAAAAACTGCGGCAAACATATATAAAAAGCCGGTCAGAACACTATAATCCATCAATACCTTCTGCGTAATACCTGCTTTTGTTACACCGCTGTTTATACTGGTTACTTCAAACAATTCTCCCCACTCTGCCGATATCCCCATATTAGGCAAAACCCCTAATGCTAACGCCAGTATCAGATATAATGTATAAATAAAAGATGTAACAAAAACATATATAAGTGTTCCTGTTACCCATTTCTTTCTTCCTAACCTTAAATAAACAAATTGTTGGTTTTCATCCATAAACGGTGCATCACAAAACAACAATACACTTCCAAACAAAGTCATAATCCGTGGAAATCCCGTAGCACCCCCATAAACTGATACAAACAGCCCTAATATATTAACGCCATAGCCAATCTCTGAAGATACCTTATAATAATCGTAAGAATAACAAAAAAGCACCAACCCCATTATTAACCCAACAATGTATATCCTTGGATTAGTAAACCACTTTTTTATATTGATGACACACACACTGCTTAATTCCCTTACCAGCATCACTCACTAATTCTCCTGTTAACTTTATATCCAAATAATATAGAAAAGATTAATATATATATCAATGTAGTCGATATACACCAAATCAAATTTCCTATCAAGCCATCCGTAACTCTTTCACATACCCATATACTTCCTATCTTAATTTCATCCGGAATAAATTCAAATAATTCATTAAACAACTTTTCCATAAGCATCACTATATACGGTATGAAGTATGCTACATAGGAATTAGGGATATAAGCTGAAACAGTGATACCAAGAACACACCAAAACGCTCCAGCCAGAAAACTGCCTAACAGCATTGCACCAAAATATCCAATCACATTGCCATCTTCCAGAAAATATGTACTCCAAAATATATAATTCAAACTTTCATCCGGTACGAAAGCCTCATATCCCTTTATATATCCAAGCAATATAATAATAATTCTGCTCAAGACCATAGAGCTTCCGCCTGACAATACAGCAATTATTATCTTGGATGCCACATAATAAATATAGTTACTTCTGACACATAACATTTTAATGAATTTACTTGAATAATCCTTGTAAAATACACCGGCAAAAGGAAGTGTACTTCCCAAAACGCACAAAACGACTAAATCACCTGATAAATTGGATTCAATTATAAACTCGTTAATAGTTCTTCCAACTCCGGCAGTACACACTGCAAAATAAATAACTGCATTTGCAACAGAACAAATCCAGAATATCGGATTAAAAAAAGCTCTCCTAAAATCAATCCATAACATTTTTTTAAATATAACCATAGTTCTACCTGTATGATACCTCTCCTGTCTCTATGTCAACAAATGCAGTAATAGAGCTTGCATAGTCCTGACCTTCAAATTCATCCTTGCCTGTACTATTTAACTGAATATCGTACTTCCAGTACATGCGATATTCATCTTTAACCATAAAACCGGTATCATTAACTATTTTTACATCATACGGAGTAGTAATATAAGCTAATTTCCCTTCTCCAACAGAGTATTCATGCTCCCAGTCTTCATCAGCAGCAGATAATGATTTACAAAGCTTATCAATCTTCAACTTTGCCTTATCACTATCAAATTTATAATCAATTTTATCAACCGATAATATATCTTTAATCTCCATAATGTCAAAAGCCTCAATGCCATCTCTGCCAGCGATAACAAAAATGCCTGGGACAATCGAATACGCATCAAGCTTACTCGTCTTAGCGCCAAAATTTAACATATCATAATTATTTATCTTTATTCCAGCCCTGAAAACATATGTATTTTCATCAATAGCATGCCACTTATCAAAATCATACCTAATTAGTGTCTGCTGATTAACAGAAAATCCTTGAAATTACTGACTTTCAGCCCGTTTTGTGGTAAAATATATGCAAGGTTTTTGGTAAAATGAAATCTTTTTTCTTGCAGTTTTTTGATATATTTCACTATAAAGGGGCGAA
>JAFPDA010000078.1 GCA_017425575.1 Lachnospiraceae bacterium
CACATAGATGGTTTCCTGTTTTATCTCTTCAACATATTTTGCGTTTCCGATATTTGCAAGCAGGGTGCGGCGTCCTCTGCCAAACTGCTTTTTATAATTTTTAAGTTTTGCTATTATTACTTTGTGAAGCTCATTTATATCCCCAAGAATATTGTTATAGTCAGCGATATTTGAGACAAGTAAATCATTTTCCTGATGAAGTTTTAAAAGTTCAAGTCCGATAAGCTTGCTGAGCGGCATTGTAAGGATGGCATCAGCCTGTCTCTCGGTGAAGTTAAGATTGGAAGCCTGCTTTTCTGACTTTTTGCTTTTGAAATTTATCTCCTCAGTAATACCTTTTATAAGGCAGTCTTTAGCCTGCTTGACAGAGTTGCTTCCACGCAGAATTTCTATTATAAGGTCAATGACATCTGTCGCTTTTATAAGTCCTTCCACAATCTCAAGTCTGTCTTTGGCTTTTGAGAGAAGATGTTCATATTCTTTTGTGTAAATTTCTTCCTGGAAAAGAACAAATTCTTCTATAAGTCCCTTGAGAGTAAATGTGATAGGCTGCTTATCTTTTACAGCAAGCATATTTACTCCGTAGGTATCTTCCAGAGAAGTCTTCTGGTAAAGTCCGTTTAAAAGATTGTTTACATCGCGGTCTTTTTTGACTTCAATAACAATTCGGATGCCCTCTTTTGAAGACTCATCGCGTACATCATATATCTCATCAAAGACTTTATCCCTTGCAAGAGCTGATAAACTCTCAAGGAGCTTTGTCTTATTTCCGGCAACTGTATAAGGTATTTCTGTTATAACAAGATTTTTTCTGCCGTTATCACTGTTTTCAATATCCACATTTGCACGGATTTTGATTTTGCCTTCCCCGGTATCATATATGTCAAAGATATCATCTGAATTTGTTATTGTTGCACCTGTAGGAAAATCAGGTCCTTTTATATATTTCATCAGACCTTTGGTTGAGATTTCGGGGTCTTTCATATATGCAATAACTCCGTCGATAACTTCAGAAGTATTGTGAGGCGGCATATTTGTTGCCATACCTACCGCAATACCAGTGGTTCCGTTTATAAGGAGATTTGGCAGTGTTGCAGGCAGTACAAGTGGTTCTTTTTCACTTTCGTCGAAGTTAGGACCGAAAGGAACAAGGCCTTTGTCGAGATTTTCAAGCAGAGTCATTGCACTTTTGGAGAGTCTTGCCTCAGTGTATCGCATGGCAGCAGCACCGTCTCCATCTATAGAACCAAAATTTCCGTGTCCATCGACGAGTGGTAGAGAAAGAGAGTAATCTTCTGTCATGTGTACGAGAGCATCATAGATTGAACTGTCACCGTGTGGATGATATTTACCCATTGTATCACCGACAATACGGGCACTTTTTCTGTGTGGCTTGTCCGGTGAGAGTGAGAGTTCGTTCATCGCATAAAGTATACGTCTCTGTACTGGTTTCAAACCATCTCTTACATCCGGGAGAGCTCTTGAAATAATTACACTTACAGCATAATCACGATAAGAATTTCTCATTTCCTCAGAGAAATCCAACTGTATAATTGATTGATCTTTCATATATTATACCTTTCCTTTACACATCAAGATTTGCATAGCGGGCTTCTTCCATAATAAACTGTCGTCTCGGTGGAACATTGCTGCTCATAAGAGTGGTTGTCACATCGTCAGCATCCACACTGTCGCTTATGGAAATCTGGGCGAGAATCCTGCTTTCAGGGTCAAGGGTGGTCTCCCAGAGCTGCTGGGCATCCATCTCACCGAGACCTTTGTACCGCTGTATTGCTGTAATCTTGTTATCTTTGTTTTTGCGGAATTTTTCAAGTTCAAAATCATTAAATATATATTCAGATTTTTTCTTCTTATTATTTACATAATCTACTTTGTAAAGAGGTGGAAGACCTCTGTAAATCTTGCCTGAATATATAAGCTCTGGCATAAATCTGTAGAAGAATGTAAGCAGAAGAGTGCTTATGTGTGCACCGTCAACATCGGCATCTGTAAGGATTATAATCTTATCATAACGAAGTTTTGTTATGTCAAATTCATCACCGATACCACAGCCAAATGCCGCAATCATGGATTTAATCTCATTATTTAATAAAATTTTCTCAAGAGTTGCCTTCTCAACGTTAAGTATCTTTCCACGGAGTGGAAGTACAGCCTGTGTCCTTCTGTTTCTTGCAGTTTTTACAGTACCGCCGGCAGAATCACCCTCGACAATATATACCTCACATTCTTCCGGTTTCTTTGAAGTACATGCAGCAAGTTTGCTCTTTGTATCGACGTCATTGAGCTGCTTTAATACGGCATTTCTGGCTTTGTCACTTGCCTTTCTGGCATTGTAAGACTTCATGGAATTGTCGAGAATAATTTTTAATATCTCTACATTTTTATCAAGATACCGCTGTACCTCTGTGTTGAATACATCATCAACTGCAGTCTTTGCATCAGTGTTTCCGAGCTTAGTCTTAGTCTGCCCCTCAAACTGTGGGTCAGGATGTTTTATTGAGATAATGGCCACAAGACCATTTCTGATATCTTTTCCATCGAAGTTTTCATCTTTATCCTTTAGGACACCCAGTTCTCTTGCATACTGATTCATAACTCTTGTGAGAGCCATCTTAAAACCTGTTACAAGAGTTCCGCCGTCTACAACATTTATACGGTTGCAGTAGGGATTTATCTGTTCAGAGTAATTATGTGTATACTGGAAAGCTATTTCAACTTCAATGTCACCACTTGTACCTTCGATATAAATAGGTTCTTTGTGAAGTACAGAGGTATCTCTGTTTATATATTTGAGGAAACTCTTGATGCCATCCTCTTCAAGATATATTTTCTCTTCATTGTCGTACTCATTCTTAAATACAAGCTTAAGATTTTTGTTAAGGTAAGCAGTTTCTTTCAGCTTCTTTTTGATTACATCTGCCTTAAATTCAATTGTCTCAAAAATTTCAGGGTCAGGATAAAAAGTAACCTTTGTTCCGGTAGAAGTTTTGGCACATTTGCCAACAGGTTCAAGAGAGCCGTTTACAAGTGGCACTACAGGATGACCACCGTCTTTGTATTCATCTCTGTAAATAAGACCGTTTCTTTTAACCTCTACTATCATATGGGTAGACAACGCATTAACTACAGAGGAACCCACACCATGAAGACCTCCGGAAACTTTGTATGCAGAGTTTCCAAACTTTCCGCCGGCATGAAGGATAGTATATACAACCCTGACTGTAGGAATTTTTTTAGTAGGATGTATATCAACAGGAACACCACGTCCGTTATCTTCGATGCATATGCCTCCATCCTTCTGCATGGTTATATGGATTTCGTTACAGAATCCTGCTAACTGCTCATCTATACTATTATCAAGAATCTCCCAGATAAGGTGGTGAAGTCCGCGCGAACCCGTAGAACCAATATACATACCAGGTCGTTTGCGCACAGCTTCAAGACCTTCCAGAATCACAATCTCTTTTCCGGTATACTCACTCATAAAAACCTCCCATTTTTTTAATGTTCTCTAAGAATCTCTCCTGTACTTGAAACTCCGAGAGAACGTTAATACCTTCTTTTACAAAACGGCTTTATAATAGCACAAAAATTTATTAGTTATCAATATCAAAATAACATATTTTAATATAAAAAGCAAACCTATGTTCTTTTTACTTGGAGTGGTATAATGGTTTAATGTTTACATTTTTTGTGGTGTCCTATTCTCTTTTGATAAGAAATATTAATTATTGTGATTTGCTTTTTTTGATAAACAGTAGGAAACTTATGTCATTTCCTACGTCAGATAGTCACAATGAAATTCTTTACACACATGCTAAATAGTGATATTATAGGAACCGCTAAGCGAACCCTATAATCGATTAGCGGCGATAAAGCATCGCCTTTTATCAGAATTTGCTACGCAACTTCTGATAAGCTATATTATCGTAAGTATTAAAATTTTATATACAGGAAAGGAAGAAAACGATGAAAAAAATACCGTTTGTGACAAAAGAACAGATAGCAGAAATTACAAAGACATACCCAACACCATTTCACATATATGATGAAAAAGGTATTCGTGAAAACGCACGCAAGATGAAAAAGGCTTTTTCATGGAACAAGGGATTTCGTGAGTATTTTGCAGTAAAGGCAACTCCAAATCCATTCATTTTAAAGGTACTTCAGGAAGAGGGCTGTGGCGTGGATTGTTCTTCACTCACAGAGCTTATGATGTCGGAGGCATGTGGATTTAAAGGATCTGACATCATGTTTTCTTCCAACGTTACACCGGCAGCAGAATATAAGAAAGCAAAAGAACTCGGTGCATATATAAACCTTGACGATATCACACATATTGATTTCCTTGAGAAAGAAGCAGGAATTCCAGAGACAATCTGCTGCCGTTTTAATCCGGGTGGAGTATTTAAGATGGGTACAGATATCATGGACAACCCTGGCGATGCAAAGTATGGAATGACAAAAGAGCAGCTTATAGAGGCATTTAAGATATTAAAGACAAAAGGTGCAAAGAGATTTGGTATTCATTCATTCCTTGCAAGCAATACAGTAAGCAATGATTATTATCCAACACTTGCAGGAATCCTCTTTAACCTCGCGGTAGAAGTAAAAGAAGCTACAGGTGTAGAGATAGCATTTATAAATCTTTCAGGTGGTGTAGGAATCCCTTACACAGAGGATAAAGAGCCAAACGATATTGAGATAATAGGTGAAGGAGTCAGAAAGCAGTTTGAGGAGATAATGGTTCCAAATGGCCTTTCAGATGTTGCAATATTTACAGAGCTTGGACGTTTTATGCTCGCTCCTTACGGCGGACTTGTCACAAAAGTAATTCATGAGAAACATATATATAAAGAATATATTGGTGTTGATGCATGTGCAGTAAACCTTATGCGTCCTGCTATGTATGGTGCATATCATCACATTACAGTTCTCGGAAAAGAAAACGAGCCATGTGACCATAAATATGATGTTACAGGTTCGCTCTGTGAAAACAATGATAAATTTGCAATAGACAGAATGCTTCCAAAGATTGATATGGGAGACTATCTCTTTATACATGATGCAGGTGCACATGGTTTTGCAATGGGTTACAATTACAATGGAAAACTCAAATCAGCAGAGCTTCTTCTCAAAGAAGATGGAAATGTACAGCTTATAAGAAGGGCAGAGACACCGGAAGATTACTTTGCAACATTCGATTTTTGTGATATTTTCAAAAAATAATACAAATTTACTAAAGTAATGAAAAAATCATACCGATAAATACTATGAGACGATTAAAAGTTTAAGTTTTTAGGTGGTGGTTTTAATGAGAATTGACGCTATTAGTAAGGCTAGCCAGCTCTATCAGGCAGCCAAACCAAAGAAAGTTTCTGAAGTAAAAAAAGCAGATGGAAGAGACAAATATGAAGTGTCAAAATCTGCAAAAGATTATCAGACTGCCAAAGATGCCGTTAAATCTGCGCCGGATATCAGAGAAGACAAAGTCAGAGATATCAAAGAGGCGTTGACATCTGGTACTTATAATGTATCTGCACAGGAGATGGCAGATAAGATGGTAAGTAAGTACTTTGATTCCATTTTTTAATGAAATGAGGGCTGGATATTGGCTAGTTTAATGGAGGAGCTTATCAGCGTACTTGGCGCTGAACAGGAGATTTATGAAAAGCTTATTCCTATATCAGAGAAAAAAACACTTATTCTGATAAAGGAAGATTTAGAGGAATTAAAGAAGGTTACGGCTGAAGAACAGTTTTTGATTGATAAGGTCAGTTTTATAGACAGAAAGCGGGAAGAGATTATTAAGAATATAGGAATTGTTCTTAATAAAGATCCGAAAGAGCTTGATTTAAATACTCTTTCGAAGATTCTCGCAAAGCAGCCGGAAGAGAAGAAAGCTATTGCAAATATGCATGATTCTCTGCGGAAAACTATGAAACGTCTTGTTGAGATAAATGAAAAAAATAAAAGCTTGATAGAAAATTCCCTTGAAATGATAGAGTTCAATATGAATTTTATTCAGAGTACACGGATGTCAACTGGGGGTAATAATTACGATCGCAATGCTACTACAAGTTACAATAGAAGTATCAACGTAGGCGGTTTTGATGCGAAACAGTAGTAATTATTTCTGTGCCGGCAGTATATATGTCGGTACAGACCAATTTGATTGGATTCTCTTGTAGACATGCGTGTATTTTGTGTTGTAGGGGGATTATTATAAGGGCTATCTGTTTGTGAGCGAAAACAGATAGAGTTGATTAAAATATGTTAAAGACGCTCAGAAATGAGGATTATTATGGGTTTGATGACAGGCTTTAATGTTGGAGTACAGGGATTGCATGCTGCACAGTCTGGTTTAAATACGACAGCACACAATCTTGCAAATACAAAGACACAAGGTTATACAAGACAACA
>JAFPDA010000079.1 GCA_017425575.1 Lachnospiraceae bacterium
CAGTTTTAAGAGAAAGGCGTCAGCCAATACAAACGGACCAAGACACCGTTGTGCTGTATGTGGGCGTACAGAGCTTGACAATGAAAATCTTGAATTCAGATATTGTTCAAAATGTGAGGGCAACTTTGAATATTGCTCAGACCATTTATTTACACATCAGCACGTTAAGAAGTTTATGTAAAAGGAAGGAAGTATAAGATGGCAAAGATAAACTGTATCGCAATATTCAGTATTATATGTATGCTTTTATGCTACAAGCCGGTATGTGGATATCTTAGAAATGTAAAGACGGATGGTAGAAAAAATTTCTCTCCGGAACAGGAAAAACAGGTAGGCTTTTTCCTTTTTGCTGCAATTATGGCAACAGGATTTCTGATAAGAATTGTTCTGGCAGGAATGTACAGGGGTTATGAGGCAGATATGAACTGTTTTACTATATGGAGTGATATGATATACAAGGATGGTTTTGCAGCTTTTTATAAATCCGAGAGTTTTACAGACTACCCGCCTGGATATATGTATATTCTCTATGTGGTTGGAGCGATAAGGTCAGGACTTGGTCTTGGCTATGATTCGGTGCTCAGCAATATTATTGTGAAAATGCCTGCAATTATATGCGACATTCTGATTGGAGGTATTATATACAAAGAGGCAAATAAGAAGCTAAAAGAGATTGGTTCTGCGATTCTTACAGGATTGTATGTTTTCTGTCCTCTCGTGATACTTGACAGTGCTGTATGGGGACAGACAGATGCGGTTTTTACTCTTTTTGTGGTACTTATGTGTTATCTGGTAGCTGAAAAGAGACTTATACCTGCATATTATATATTTGCTGTTGGCATTCTTATAAAACCACAGACACTTATATTTACACCGGTGCTTTTGTTTGGAATTATAGACCATGTGTTCCTTGAGGATTTTAACTGGAATAAGTTCTTTAAGAACTTGTTGTGTGGAGTCGGAGCTATCTTAATGATTGGGCTTTTTATGCTTCCGTTTGGATTTACAGATGCACTCAAACAGTACACAGAGACTCTTGGTTCATATGAATACGCATCTGTAAATGCGTATAACATATGGACAATGCTTGGTCTTAACTGGGTTTCGCAGGATGGTTTTTTAATTGGGCTTACCTATAAGACATGGGGAATGCTTTCTATTATTGCAACAGTGGCAGCCTCATTGTGGATAAGTCTTAAATGCAAACATAACAGAGCTAAATATTACTATATAGGGGCATTTATAGTAACATGTGTATTTACTTTTTCGGTAAGAATGCATGAGAGATATATTTTTCCGGCAGCAGCACTTTTGATATTAAGTTTTGCAGTGCGCCAGAGAAAAGAGATATACAGACTTTATATAATTATATCAACAGTGGCATTCTACAATGTTGCACATGTATTGTTTGTATATGATCCAAACAATTTTGACAGAATGGCTCCGATTCCTATTGTTATATCTATTGCTCTTCTTTTAGCTGTAGTATTTATGTTTTATGTTACAGGCACTTTGTTTGGAAAAGACATTTTAGAAGAGGATGAGGACAGAGTTATTCCGAAGGAACTTGCAGAAAAGAAAAATAATGATTCTTCACGAGGCACAGAGAAAAAGAATCCTATATGTCCGTCTTCTGTACTTACAAAGATGACAAAAACAGACTATATTGCTCTTGCTGCAATTATGGCTGTATATAGTGTGATAGCATTTGTCAGACTTGGAAATATGAGTGCTCCGGAGACAAATTATTCTGTGGCAAAGCAGGGTGAGATAGTTCTTGATATGGGACAGGATGTAACCGTATCAAAAATGTGGGACTTTCTGGGATATAAGAATAATCCAAAATATTATGTAGATATTTCATCTGATGGAAGCAGCTGGACAGGTATCTGTGGTGAAGGCTCAGAATGGGATGCAGGCGCTGTATTTGCATGGAATGAAAAGGAACTGAATGTGACTGGCAGATATATAAAGATATATGCGGCACCTGAAAATACTGAGGACAGCATACATGAACTTGTGCTTCAGGATGCAGAGGGCAATATGCTTATGCCATTAAATTCATCTGATTATGCAGAGCTTTTCGATGAACAGGACTTCTTCGATGGAAGAAAGAGCTATTTGAACAGCACATATTTTGATGAGATATATCATGGAAGAACAGCATACGAGATGATACATCATCTGTACTGCTATGAAAATACTCATCCACCGCTTGGAAAGGTGTTTATAGCACTCGGTGTTCTTATATTTGGAATGAACCCATTTGGCTGGAGAGTAGTTGGAACCGTATTTGGAATCCTTATGATTCCGATAATATATAATTTTGCAAAGAAGTTTTTCAAAGAAAGCTGGATTTCTATAGTCACTACATTGTTATTTACATTTGATTTTATGCATTTTGTCCAGACAAGAATTGCGACTATTGATGTGTATGTAACTCTGTTTATAATGCTTTCATACTACTTTATGTACTGTTATACAAAGTATAATTTCTTTGATACAGACCTTAAGAAGACATTTATCCCGCTTGGACTCTGTGGTATAGCCATGGGATTTAGCTGGGCAAGCAAATGGACAGGAATATATTCTTCGGTGGGACTTGCAATTATATTCTTCTGGCAGATGATAAAGAGATTCAGGGAATATGCATATGCGTCCGGTGACATTGCAGGCAAAACAGGTGATATAGAGCATAAGAAGATAGTTGATGAGTTCTTTCCAAAGTTGTGGAAGACTATAGGTTTCTGCTGTGTATTTTTTGTTGTAATTCCAGTGATAATCTACTTAATGTCATATATACCATTTAATGATGGAACTGACAGAGGATTTATTGAAAAAGTTATCCAGGCTCAGAAGACTATGTTTGATTATCACAGTCAGCTTGATGCGACACATGATTTTGGTTCTACATGGTATCAGTGGCCGATAATGTACAGACCTATATGGTATTATTCAGGAGAAATTTCATCAACGCTCAGAGA
>JAFPDA010000080.1 GCA_017425575.1 Lachnospiraceae bacterium
CAAAGGGAGGTGCCAGATAATGTTACAGATAAAGGATATTCATAAAACATTTAATATTGGTACTATCAATGAAAAGAAAGCACTTAACGGAGTAAATCTTCATCTTGAAGAGGGAGATTTTGTCACTATTATCGGTGGTAATGGTGCTGGAAAATCTACAACACTTAATGCAGTAGCCGGTGTATGGCCAACTGACAGTGGAAGTATTCTTATCGATGGAGTTGATGTTACAGGTCTTCAGGAATATCAGAGAGCTCCATATCTTGGACGAGTTTTCCAGGATCCTATGAATGGAACAACTGCAACAATGGAGATACAGGAAAATCTTGCGCTTGCAGCCAGGAGAGGACAGAAAAGAGGTCTCAGATGGGGAATTACAAAGGAAGAGAAGAAGAGGTACAGAGAACTTTTAAGAACTCTGGATCTTGGTCTTGAAGACAGAATGACTTCAAAGGTAGGTCTTTTATCAGGTGGACAGCGTCAGGCACTTACACTGCTTATGGCAACTATCAAGAAACCAAAGATTCTTCTTCTGGACGAGCATACAGCGGCACTTGATCCAAAGACAGCAGCAAAGGTGCTTGAGCTTTCAGATAAGATTATTGCTGAGAATAATCTTACAGCAATGATGGTTACCCACAATATGAGGGATGCAATTGTGCATGGAAACAGACTTATAATGATGAATGAGGGTCATGTTATACTTGATATAAAGGGAGAGGACAAGAAAAAACTTACAGTTGAAGATCTTCTTCAGAAATTTGAGGAAGTAAGTGGTGAAGAGTTCTCAAATGACAAGGCTCTTCTTGGTTAATAGAATATAAAAAATGCTATATGACTTTTTGAGTCATATAGCATTTTTTATTTACAGTACGAAGTTTTCTTTAAATTTAATTTCTGCACTGATGATGTTTGACTTTTTCTTTGTACATTTCTTCATCAGCACATTTTATAAGTTCATTAAGTTTTATGTCTTTTGTAGGAACTCCAACTACTATTCCTATACTTGCACTTATTTGATATGGTTTATTTGAAGTCTTATTAAACTCATCGATGTAATTCTGGAAATCAGCCCTGAATGAGTCAGCACGGGAATCATCTTCGATAGGTCCGGCGGCAACGTATTCATCACCACCAAAACGGGCACATACTTCATCGCCACGTATTGTATCTAAAAGTGCTTTTCCTATGGTAGATATTGCGATATCACCATCAGCATGTCCATAAGTGTCATTTATAGGTTTAAGACCATTTAAGTCTATGGATATAACCATGATTTTGCGGCCCTCTTTAACACAGGCGTCATATATAGGAGAAATTTTCTGATCAAATCCACGTCTGTTAAACAAACCTGTAAGAGGGTCATGTACATATTTGGTTTCAAGTTTGGATATGATACTCTGCTGACGCTGCTGTATCTTTGTTGTCTCAAGTGCTGTACTTACATTCATAATAAAACGATACAGATAATTTGTCTGCATTGTTTCAGGTTCATATACTATGGAAACATATCCTATGGTATGGTCAAGGGCATGCAGAGGAAGAAACATAAGGTTATCTTCTTCTTCAAGGATAGTCTCAAGTTTTGGAAGAAGATTCTGTGTGTCAAAGTCCACCATGCCTTCCCAGCAATTGTCGTGTTTTGCAATAACAACATCCATACGGTTAGAATAGCTGTTTCGTTTAAATGCGTTTTCCTCAATAATATCTGATATTTCTTCATCGCTGATAAGGAAATTATCAACTATGCACAGCCAGAATCTGTGGCTGAAAAAATTTGAGGAGTAGGTCATAAGCCTTTCGAATACACTCTGAAAAGAACTTGCATCAACGATGTCTGATGATATTGAAATAAGCTGGTTTCCAAAGACTCTTTCAAGCTCATAGGCCGAGAAAAGTTTGTGGGCGGCAATGGCAAGTTTGTGAAATTCACCAGGCTCACAACCACATGAACCACCATCAATGACCTTTGATTCGACAGTTATAAATTTTTCGTAAGGTTTATCATTGAAGAATTTATCAAAAGTATCAAATGCAGCTTGAACCACTTCTTCATAATTGATACTTCCGGTTAACATAGACGGAACATTATGGGTTGCAGTTGAAACTCCGTCAAAACCTGTAACTGCCATATCTTCGGGAATGGTAAATCTTTTTTTGCACAAATAATATATAGAAGATATGGCAATGAAATCATTTACACATACAATGGCTTCAGGTGTTCCACTGGAAAGCAGGGTATCGACAGCCCTGCCTACAGATACTACAGTCTGGTCTGAATATACAATATATTCCTCTCGGATAGGAATATCGTGCTCTGTGAGAACAGTTTTATATATATTAAGACGTTCACGGGTAATACTTTCATTAGAAAGATCTCCGATAAAAGCAATATTTTTATAGTTATGTTTTTCAGCAAGATGTGTAATAATATTCTTTACTGTATTATCGTGTTTAAATGATATGTTTATACAGTCATCAATCTGTGAATCAATAGATATGACAGGCAGATTATGTTTGCGTGCTCTGTCTATTATTGTATGTATAATAGTACTTGAAGCTATAGTACTTGAAAATATTATTAAACCATCAAGGATATCATAATTTATAAGATTGAAAATAGCGCTTTCACCTATACTGTGTTTATCATTTTTTTCTACTTTTGCAAGCGAATCAAATGCACTGAAAATAAGAAGTTTGTAATTATATTTGTTACATTGTGAAGTTAATTCTTTTAAAAAGTGACTATTGTAATCTGTGTCCATATCTGCGACACAGACAGCAATCACTTTGTGCTTTTCAGTTAACATGGCTCCTCCTTTTTATTTTGCAGATTTTTATATTTAAAAGTGTAAGTTATGTAAATTCAAAATTATCCAGCGGTAAAGAATTTAATTGCTTCACAATACCGCAAATATACGTTTAATATATTAAAATATTGATAATGGTTCAGACGCCGAAGTCCCATAAAAAATTATATTTGTAAATAAAGTTCCAATGCAATTTTTAATTCTTTTATGAGATTCTCAATAATTATAAATATTATAATAAAAAAGTTATATATCTGCAAGTAAAATAAAAATCGAACGTACGTACTTGAAATGGGTGTTCTAATATGATATTATGGAAATAAAGTTGTTTATATTTTCAGATAGGAAAAGAGGCAAATATGGGGAAAAATGATGATTTAAAGAAATATATAAAGATCAGAAAGGCTGCAGAGCATAACCTCAAAGGTATAGATGTTGATATACCAAGAGACGAGTTTGTCGTAATTACAGGACTCAGTGGTTCTGGAAAATCCTCTCTTGCATTTGATACTATATATGCAGAGGGACAGAGAAGGTATATGGAGTCGTTATCTTCATATGCAAGGCAGTTCCTTGGGCTTATGGAAAAACCAGATGTAGAGAGCATAGAGGGACTTCCGCCGGCTATATCCATAGACCAGAAATCAACAAACAGAAATCCAAGGTCTACTGTTGGTACAGTCACAGAGATATACGATTATTTCAGACTTTTATATGCCAGGTCGGGAATACCGCATTGTCCTAAGTGTGGTAAGGAGATAAAGAAGCAGACTGTTGACCAGATTGTAGATGAGATAATGCTGCTTCCGGAAAGAACTAAGATACAGCTGCTTGCTCCGGTTGTAAGAGGAAGAAAGGGACAGCATGTAAAGGTTTTTGAAAGTGCAAGAAAAAGCGGATATGTGAGAGTTGTCGTAGATGGAGAAACTTATGAGTTGTCAGATGATATAAATCTCGACAAGAACAAGAAGCACAATATAGAGATACTTGTGGACAGACTTATAATAAAACCGGGTATAGAAAAGAGAATGTCTGACTCTATAGAGTCGGTTATGAGACTGAGTGACGGAGTTATGATAGTAGATATACCCGGAGAGCGTCAGATAAACTTCAGCCAGAGCTTTTCCTGTGCTGACTGTGGCATAAGCATAAATGAGATTGAGCCAAGAACTTTTTCTTTCAACAATCCGTTTGGTGCGTGTGAAACC
>JAFPDA010000001.1 GCA_017425575.1 Lachnospiraceae bacterium
TTAACCTCACGTCTTACAGGCATAACCGCCTTTATAGCATCACTCATTGTAGAGCCATAGTTTTGTTTTATCCAATAAGCCAGAGAAAGCAGGTGTGATTCTGCAACCACGCCCTGCTTTACTATACCTGCTATGCTTTTTGTCTTTGATATATCAAACTTAGCCTCTCCCGACAGACCTATAACATATCCCTCGAGCAGCCTGTTTCCATTTCCAAACGGTATATTTACAAGAGAGCCTATCTCTATATCATCTGCAAATTCATCCGGAACTCTGTATTGAAAAGTTTTATCCAGACTTTTTACAGATATATCAATTATTACATCTGCAAATATCATAACTGTACCTTTACTTTATAAAGTTTCCATCTTTAACAACGTCAGCCACAAGTTCTCTCTCATCCATATGGTATTTTTTGCCTTTTATCTCCTGATAATCTTCATGGCCTTTTCCTGCAAGGACAATAACATCTCCTTCTTCTGCATTCTCTATAGCATAACGAATAGCTTCTGCCCTGTCAATTATTGTTATATATTCACCTTCGGCTTTCTTCACACCTGTAACAATATCGTCAAGTATATCCTGCGGCTCTTCATTACGCGGATTATCAGATGTAACTATCGTAAAATCTGCAAGCTTTGATGATATCTCTCCCATCTCAAATCTTCTGTCTCTTGAGCGATTTCCTCCACAACCAAACAGACATACAAGTCTCTTTGGTTTATATTCCTTAAGTGTTGTAAGCAGACTGTTAAGACTCATTGCATTATGTGCATAATCTATCATCACGGTAAATTTCTCAGATACGTCAAGAATCTCCACTCTTCCCTTTACCTTTATTTTTGCAAGTGATTTAAGTATAACATCCTGCGGAACCCCAAAATGTCTGCATATGGCAACAGCTGTCATAGAATTGTATACACTGAATTTCCCCGGTATATCAATCTCAACATCCATATCCATAAGACCACTCATTTTATAAGAAACTCCAAGTACACCCTTATTTTCAAACAATTTTACATCTGAAGCTCTTATATCTGCATTTTCTGCAAATCCATATGTCTCAACCTCACATGTATGGTCCTTTAATATCTTATCCAGATGACTGTCATCAGCATTAAATATTCCATGTCTGCACTGTTTAAACAAAAGACTCTTGCAATGAATATAATCATCCATATCCTTATGTTCATTTGGTCCTATATGGTCAGGCTCAAGATTTGTAAATATGCCATAGTTAAATACAAATCCACCTACTCTGTGAAGCATAAGTCCCTGTGAAGAAACCTCCATAACTACACATTTACATCCGGCATCAACCATTTTTCTAAAAGTTTCCTGAACAACATATGACTCTGGGGTAGTATTTGCTGACGGAATCTTTTCATCACCGATAATTGTCTCAATAGTTCCTATAAGTCCTGTCTTAAAACCTGCTCCCTCAAGGATAGATTTAACCATATATGTAGCTGTTGTCTTTCCCTTTGTTCCCGTTATACCAATAGTAGTTATCTCTCTGGCAGGATGACCAAAATATGCCGCTGAAAGCTCGGCAAGTGCAAGTCTTGTATCACCCACCTTTATAACTGTAACATCAGGTGCAGCAGTCACATCTTTTTCCACAATAAGCGTCTTTACTCCTGCTGCCACTACCTCCTCTGCAAAATCATGACCATCTCTGACAGCACCGCTTATACATACAAACACAGCATCATCACAGGCTTTTCTTGAATCATATATAAGCACAGAAATCTCCCTGTCTGTATCACCCTGTACACACTCATACTTCATTCCGTCAA
>JAFPDA010000081.1 GCA_017425575.1 Lachnospiraceae bacterium
ACTTATTACATTTTTCATTTTATAAATTTCCTTTCTTCTATAAATTATATTGGATAGTCATTGTGCTAGTGTACTAGTGTAACTCCCAAAACTAACCATTTTAATATTATCACCTAATCCCCCAAAAATATAGTATAAAACTTAAAATTTCTTTCTCTTTCATTTCCCACTATGGTATGATAAAATGAAACATAGTGAAGATATAATTATAATCGTAAATTTTAAAAATTAAGCCAGTTCAACCTTACAAAAGTAAATTTAAGACTTTGAAAGCTGAACTGTTACAAAAAGGAGGCTTATATGACACCTAAAATTGAGCTTGGTAAAACCCAGGAACTTATAGTCGTTAAGAAAACTGATTTCGGAGTATTTTTAAATACACCCACCGGTGCAGATTCAGAAAAAATACTGCTCCCTAAAGCACAGGTTCCAAAAGGAACAGAACTTAAAGACGTGCTCACAGTTTTTGTATACAAAGATTCAGAAGACAGACCTATCGCCACTACTCTTGAACCTGAGATAGAACTTGGACAGGTGGCAAGATTGTACGTGAAAGAAGTAACACGTATAGGTGCATTTCTTGAGTGGGGACTGGCAAAAGATCTTCTTCTTCCATTTAAAGAACAGTTATATCCTGTAAAAGAAGGAGATGCTGTGCTTGTAACTCTTTATATAGATAAAAGCGATAGACTTTGTGCCTCAATGAAAGTATATAACAATTTATTATGTAATTCTTCATATAATAAAGACGATGAAGTATTTGGACGCGTTTATGAGATAAGTGAAAATTTTGGTGTATTTATCGCTGTAGATGATAAATATTCTGCACTTCTTCCTAAGAAAGAAGTTTTTGAAAAATACAAAATAAACCAGCCTGTATATGCAAGAGTTGCACAGGTACTTGAGGATGGCCGCCTCACTCTGAGTGTAAAGAAAAAAATACCAGAGCAGATGAGTGAAGATGCAGATTTTATATATGGATGTCTTGAAGATGAAAATGGATTTCTTCCATTTAATGATAAATCAGATTCTGAAGCGATTAAGAATCGTTTTCATATGAGTAAAAATGCATTCAAGAGAGCAATAGGTCATTTATATAAAGACAAACTTATAACCATAGAAAAAGATGGTATCCATACAACAAAATAGTTTACAGTATTATTTCTGCCAGCCACGAAATAGAATACGGTGTTTAACTTTATAAGACAATATTTCCTGTAGAGTTAAAAAATCCCGAAGAATCAGAATAAATCTACTCTCCGGGATTTTTTATTTTTATCTCTCAGAAAACACACCATACTGTCTGAATCTCTGATATCTCTTATCAAGAAGTTCCTCTACAGGCATTTCAGAAAGTACTGGTAAAGTTTCCCTCAGTGCTTCTTTTATCTTATCTGTTGTAAATTCAAGATTATTTTCAATTCCTTCAGGTGCTTCATATATTATCTTATCAATAACATGATTCTTTATAAGGTCTTTAGCTGTCATCTTCATAAGTGTAGCAGCCTCTTCAACTCTCGATGAATCTCTCCACAAAATACTTGCAAATCCTTCTGGAGAAAGCACTGAATACATTCCATTTTCAAGCATCCATATTGTATCTGCCACAGCCAGAGCCAAAGCCCCGCCACTTCCTCCTTCTCCAGTAAAAATACTGATAATAGGAGTTTTTAATCCTGCCATTTCCATAAGATTTCGTGCAATAGCTTCACCCTGACCTCTCTCTTCAGCTCCAATACCACAAAAAGCACCTGCAGTATTTACCAGAGTGATAACCGGTCTCTTAAACTTTTCGGCCTGTTTCATAAGCCTTAATGCTTTTCTGTATCCCTCAGGATTAGGTGAACCAAAATTGCACTGTAAATTTTCTTCAAGATCGTGACCTTTCTGAATACCTATAACAGTAACAGATCTTCCTTCAAAACTTGCTATTCCACCGATGATTGCTCTGTCATCTGCAAAATATCTGTCTCCATGAAATTCAATGAAGTCATCAAAAAGAGCTTCAATGAATTCTCTTGAATTAGTTCTCTCTATTTTTCTTGCTATAGCAACCTTTTTCATTGTTTCGCTCATCTTGTCATTTACCTCATTTCTGATGTAGCTTTAAAATTGTCTCAAGAGTTTCCTTCATATCAAGTCTGTTGACAATCTTATCTACAAATCCATGTTCAAGCTGAAATTCTGCTCTCTGAAATCCTTCAGGAAGTTTCTGATGTATAGTTCCCTGTATTACTCTCTGGCCTGCAAAGCCTATGAGCGCCTTTGGTTCAGAAAGAATTATATCTCCCAGCATAGCAAAACTTGCTGTAACTCCTCCTGTTGTAGGATCTGTAAGCACTGTAACATATAAAAGCCCTGCTTCATTATGTCTTCCGATAGCCGCTGATGTCTTTGCCATCTGCATAAGTGATATTATTCCCTCCTGCATTCTGGCACCACCTGATGTTGTAAATATAATTACAGGCAGTTTATTTTCAGTAGCATACTCTACTGCTCTTGTAACTTTTTCACCTACTACCGAACCCATGCTTCCCATCATAAAATGACTATCCATAATGGCAAGCACTGTCTTATATCCACCTATCTCTCCGCATCCTGTAACAACAGCCTCTTCTATACCTGATTTTTCCTGTGCCTTGGATATAATATTCTCATATTCCGGATAATCCATTGGATTTTCAGTTTTCAAATCAGCAAAAAGTTCAGTAAATGTCCCTTCGTCACAGGTAACAGCTATTCTCTCTGCAGGACTCATTCTGAAATGTGCACCACAACTTGGACAAAGCTTATACTCAGAAACTTCTTTCTTATATATTATATTTTTACATGTATTACATTTTATCCACATTCCATCAGGAATTGATGGTTCCTGCTTCTTTTTTCGTTTGTCATTTCTCTTCTTTTCAGGAGTCCCCTCAATCGAAAAATAAGTCTTTTTGCCAAATAAATTCACAACTATCAGCCTTTCCACTCATCCAAAAACGAAGTATTATAGTTTCCTTTTATATAATTTTCATCATGTAATATCTTGTTTTGGAATTCTATATTTGTACTTACACCATCTATTATAAATTCATACAAAGCTCTGCTCATCTTTGATATAGCCTCTGCCCTGTCTTTTCCACAAACTATGACTTTCGCTATCATCGAATCATAAAATGGAGGTATCTCATATCCTTCATACACAGCAGTGTCAATTCTAAGGCCAAGACCACCTGATGGAAGCAGGAGATAATCAATAAGTCCCGGACAAGGAGCAAAATTCTTATCCGGATTTTCTGCATTTATTCTGCATTCTATTGCATGACCATTAAATTTAACCTGATCCTGTGCAATAGAAAGTTTTTCACCACTTGCAATTTTTATCTGTTCCTTAACAATATCAATTCCGGTAATCATCTCTGTAATAGGATGTTCAACCTGAATCCTTGTATTCATTTCCATGAAATAATATTTCTTTTCGATATCATCATATAAGAATTCTATTGTACCTGCACTCTGATAACCGGCAGTCTTGGCAGCAAGTACAGCTGACTCACACATTTTCTCTCTGATTTCATCAGACAGAACTGCACAAGGCGCCTCCTCAAGAAACTTCTGATTTTTTCTCTGAAGTGAACAGTCTCTCTCTCCAAGATGTATAACATTTCCAAAAGAATCTCCAAGTATCTGAACTTCCACATGTTTAGCCTTCTCAACAAGCTTTTCCATATACATCTTGTCGTCACCAAATGCTGCTATAGTCTCACTCTTTGCCGATTCAAAAGCATCCGCAAGTTCCTCTTTTTTGCGCACTATCCTTATCCCTTTTCCACCACCACCTGCAGATGCCTTTACTATAACAGGATATCCAAGACTATCTGCAAGTTCATATGCAGCTTCAATACTGTCAACGGTGCCATCACTTCCAGGTATTACGGGAACTCCCGCTTTCTTCATCATCTCTCTTGCATTAGATTTATTTCCAAGAGCATCTATAACAGAAGCATCAGGACCAATAAATTTGATATTGCACTCTTCACACATTGAAGCAAATGTGCTGTTTTCAGACAAAAAACCAAACCCCGGGTGAATTGCCTGCGCTTTCTTCTCAACAGCAGCACTTATTATATTATTCATATTGAGATAACTGTCACCAGCTTTTGCAGGACCTATACATACAGCCTCGTCTGCGAGCTGTGTATGAAGAGCTTCCCTGTCAGGCTCAGAAAAAACCGCTACCGTCTTTATGCCCATCTCACGACATGCCCTTATTATTCTGACAGCAATCTCGCCACGGTTTGCAATCAATATTTTGTCAAACATACAATCTCCTGTCCGGATAGTTTATCATCCAATCATAAAAATAATTTCAGCCTGTGCAGCAACTTTATCTCCAACATATGCCACACCCTGACCTATGCCTGCATTTCTTTTAAGTTTTTCTATCTTAAGTTCAAGTCTAAGCGTATCTCCCGGAACTACTTTATGCTTAAATTTAGCATTCTTTATTCCGCCAAAATAAGCTGTCTTTCCCTTAAATTCATCCATTGAAAGAATTGCCACAGCACCTGCCTGTGCCATAGCCTCAATAATAAGAACGCCCGGCATAACAGGCTCCTTTGGAAAATGTCCTGCAAAGAATGGCTCATTATATGAAACATTTTTTATAGCAGTTACTGACTCTCCGGCTACTATATCCTCAACTCTGTCAATAAGAAGAAATGGCTGCCTGTGAGGCAATACATCCATTATCTGTTTTATATCCATTGTCATATCAGACCTCATTTCCGCGCTAAATATCACGCAATTGTTATTATTTAATTCTGAATAAAGGTTGTCCAAACTCTACAAAATCACCATCTTTTACAAGAATCTCCTCTATAATACCAGATTCTTCACTGGCAACCTCATTCATAAATTTCATAGCCTCAATAATGCAGACTATATCACCCTGTTCAACATTTGAACCACACTTAACAAAAGGCTCTCCATTAGGGGTTGAACTCTGATAAAATGTTCCAACAATAGGAGATTTGATATATCTTGCATTCTCATCAACAGCTGAAACACTCTTACTTTCTTCTACAACAGCAACATTTGATGCAGTTTTTATATCTTCAACAACTGTATTAAAAGTATTTGCCTTAGAAGCTCCTGAAACCTGTACAGAACTAACTTTTTGTCCTCTGTCAAGACGTACACTTGCATTGTCAAGGTGTACTTCCATCTCATTCAAATCAGTCTTTTCAAATATAC
Organism: Lachnospiraceae bacterium; assembly: GCA_017425575.1. Classification (GTDB taxonomy): domain Bacteria; phylum Bacillota; class Clostridia; order Lachnospirales; family Lachnospiraceae; genus Butyribacter. Next base: position 5,242 of record JAFPDA010000081.1, read on the forward strand.
TTATCAATTCTTTTACATCTTCAAACTGCATGATTCAGCCTCCATTACTTTCCATTCCATTTTTTCAGACAAAGCACACAATTGTGTCCACCAAAACCGAGTGAATTTGAAAGTGCATACTGTGCGTCTTCAACTTTTCTTCCTTCATTAGGAATATAATCAAGATCACATTCCTCATCAGGATTTTTATAATTTATTGTCGGTGGAAGGAAGTTATCTTCAAGCGCTTTGATAGATATTATCGCCTCAACTGCACCCGCAGCACCGAGAAGATGACCCGTCATTGACTTTGTTGAACTTACAGGAGTATTGTAAGCTTCCTCTCCAAGTGCAAGCTTAATGGCATTTGTCTCTGACGAATCATTTGCAGGTGTGCTTGTACCATGTGCATTTATATAATCAACATCTTTTGGTGTAATTCCTGCCTCTTCCATAGCAAGCTTCATAGCCGCAGCTCCACCAGAACCATCAGTTAAAGGAGCTGTCATATGATAAGCATCACTTGTACAGCCAAAACCAACTACCTCACCATAAATCTTTGCATTTCTCGCAAGAGCATGCTCAAGATCTTCAAGGATAAGTATTCCTGCACCATCACCTATGATAAATCCATCTCTTTCTTTATCAAACGGTTTACATGCATCTTTTGGATCTTCATTGCATGAAAGTGCTGTAAGATTAGCAAAACCAGCAACTCCAATTTCACATATTGCAGCCTCTGTTCCTCCTGTTATACATACATCCATATAACCATGTTTTATATTTCTATATGCAGCACCGATACTGCTTGTTCCAGAAGCACATGCTGTAACTATATCTTCACTGATTCCTTTTGCTCCAAACTCTATTGCAATATTTCCAGAAGCCATATTTCCAATTGTCATAGGAATAAAAAGTGGTGAAACTCTCTTTGGTCCTTTTTCTTTAAGTCTTTCCACCTGCTCCTCCATTGTGATAAGACCGCCAACTCCTGAACCAACTATTACACCTACTCTTTCAGCAGTTTCCTTATTCATATCGATACCACTGTCAGCCATGGCTTCTTTTGCTGCGGCCATAGCATATACTGCAAAAAGATCATTTCTTTTTATGCTCTTTTTATCCATATATTTTTCTGGGTCAAAATCTTTAACACCAGCAGCTACTTTTACTTTGTAGTCAGTTGTGTCAAACTGTGTTATATTCTCAATACCACATACACCATTCTTAATATTTTCCCAGAATTTATCTACCTCACAACCAAGCGAGGTAACTGCTCCCATTCCTGTAACAACACATCTTCTAGTCATAATTTCCTCCATTCCTACATAACCATGCCGCCATCAACATTCAGTACCTGGCCTGTTATATACGTATTTTTAGCCAGAAATACTGCTGCAGATGCAATATCTTCAACCTGTCCATAACGGCCAAGCGGAATATTTTCAAGTAATTTATCTTTTACATCATCTGAAAGCACTCCTGTCATGTCTGTTTCCACAAAACCTGGAGCTATCGCATTACATGTTATGCCTCTCTGTGCAAACTCTTTTGCAGCTGATTTTGTAAGACCAATTATTCCGGCCTTTGATGCCGCATAGTTTGCCTGTCCGGCATTTCCTGTCACACCTACAACTGATGCCATGTTTATAATTGAACCACTTCTCTGCTTAAGCATAAGGCTGCTTGCATGGCGAACCATATTAAATGTGCCTTTTAAATTTGTATCTATAACTGAATCAAACTGTTCCTCTGACATTCTCATAAGAAGCATGTCCTTTGTTATTCCTGCATTATTTACAAGAACATCAAGAGTTTTAAACTCTTTTTTTACCGTTTTGACAAGCTCTGCTGCAAACTCAAAATCCGCAACGCTTCCCTGAACCGGCATACATTTTACACCATAACTCTCTATTTCCTTTACAGTATCCTCCGATAAACTGCTGTGGTAATTGAGAACTATATTGCACCCCTCTTTTGCAAAAGCTACCGCGATAGCTTTGCCAATTCCTTTTGCTGCACCAGTAACTACAGCTGTCTTTCCATTTAACATATATTCACCATTTCCCTTTTATGCCTTTAACTTTGCAACCGCTTTTTCAAGACTTGCAGAATCTTCTACATTCACATTTACAACGCCCTTAACTATACGCTTAACAAATCCGCATAAAGTTTTTCCGGGACCAAGTTCAACAAAAGCTTCTGCTCCATTTTCGACTGCATTGTTAACTATGTCTTCCCAGCGAACAGGGAGACATATCTGTCTTGTAAGTATAGGAACAATATCCTCCTCTGATTTAACTATCTGTGCATCTACATTTGTAAATACAGGTATATTCATTGGAGAAATTGTCATCTTCTTAAGTTCTGTATTGAGCTTCTCAGCTGCCGGAAGAAGAAGTTCCGTATGGAAAGGACCACTAACCTTAAGCTGAACTGCCATCTTTGCACCTTTTTCTTTTGCAAGCTCTGCAGCTCTCTTTACCGACTCTGCCTTTCCTGCAATAACCACCTGTCCAGGTGCATTGTAATTAGCCGGTATCGCGAGACCAAGTCCTTCCGAAACCGCCTCTTCACAAGCCTCTTTGACAAGTTCTGTATCTAATCCTATAACGGCATACATAGCACCTACTCCGCTAGGCACTGCCTCTGCCATGAATTTTCCTCTTTTCTGAACAAGAGCAACAGCCTCTTCAAATTTCATAGCCCCACTGGCTACGTAAGCAGAATATTCTCCAAGACTAAGTCCTGCTGTCATATCAGCATGAATCCCCTGCTCCTCAAGCACCTTCATTGCCGCTACACTCATTGTAAGAATAGCCGGCTGTGCATATTCTGTCTCTCCTAATTTTTCTTCATCATTAAAACATATATCTTTGATCGAATATCCTAACACTTCGTCTGCTCTGTCAAATATATCTTTTGCCACAGCAAAATTTTCATACAAATCTTTTCCCATGCCAGCGTACTGTGCACCCTGACCACTAAACATAAATAATGTTTTCATACAAACCTCCAATAGTGTATCCTATTAGAAAAGTCCCTGGCATAACACTCTAATCTGCGCATTATACCTGATTACAGAATACTCTGTAATCTTTAAGGGACTTAAAAATCAGTTGCTACTAAATTAGTTTTTATGACTTTCTACAAAATCTACAGCATCTTTTACAGTTACGATTGCTTCAGGATCCTCTACAGAAACATCAAATTCATCCTCAATATCATTGATAATCTGGAATAAATCTAAAGAATCAGCATCAAGATCTTCTTTTACATTTGTCTCTAATGTAATTTCACTCTCGTCCTTACCTGTCTGCTCTGCAATAATCTCTCTAATCTTTTCGAATACCATTTTTTTACCCTCCTAAAAAAATAAATAAAAATATATATATAAACCATATACGTTTTGTATACAGTTTGTATACGATTTACAATAAGTAATAGATTACTACCATGTAATAAGCATGGTTCCCCATGTCATTCCTCCACCAAATCCGGTAAGGATTATCTTATCCCCACGCTCAATCAGCCCTTTTTCATTCAACTCATTAAGTGCCATAGGAACACTTGCTGAAGAAGTATTTCCAAATCTGTCCATATTCATATAAAATTTTTCTTTTGGAATTTTAAGTTTATTGGAAATAACATCAACAATCCTTATATTTGCCTGATGTGGAACAATATATTTTATATCCTCCTGTGTTACACCGGCATTTTCCATTACTCTGTCAATGCTTTTTACAACACTCTTTGTCGCAAATTTAAAAACTTCTCTTCCATTCATATTTACATACCACAAAGGATCTACGCCAGACTCATTGTCATTAAAAGCATTTGCACATGGTGTATATCCCTGTGTAAGTATCTCATAAATCTCACCTTTAGAACCTATTTCTTCTTTAATTATACCTTCTTTTTCAGATTTCTCAACATATGCTCCACCGGCACCATCGCCGAAGAGAACACATGTAGTTCTGTCAGACCAGTCTACAATCTTAGAAAGAGTTTCGGCTCCTATTACAATCGCATTGCTATAAACACCTGTCTGTATGTACTTGTCTGCCACGCTTAACGCAAACATAAATCCACTGCATGCAGCTGTAATATCAAAAGCAACAGCCTTAGAAGCACCTATAGCTTTCTGCACCATACATCCAAGAGATGGAGTTCCATAATCAGGTGTTACTGATGCCACAATAATAAGCTCTATATCTTCAGGATTTACATTGGCTCTCTCAATAAGCTTCTTAGCTGTCTCTATTGCAAAATGTGACGTATTTTCACCAGCAGATATATGCCTCTGCTTTATACCTGTCCTCTGTGTAATCCATTCATCACTTGTTTCAACTACCTTTGCAATATCATCATTGGTAATAATCTGTTCAGGAACACTCGCTCCTGTAGCAATTATTCTGGTTGTCATAATTCACCTCACCTCTACGCTGAATAACAATTGTCATTTCAACATATTATTTACTCATTTCATGCTGTAACATTCTGTTACAAATTTGTCAAGATTCGACAACGCTGTTGAAACTGTATCAATCTCTCTCTCACTTAGTCCATCTGTCAGTGCCGTCACAAGATCTGCATGAAACTTTTCATGTATATAATAAACCAGCTTTCCCTGCTTAGTCAAACCAACCTTAACAATTCTTCTGTCTTTCTCGCTTTTAAATCTCTCAACATAACCCTTTTTTACCAGATTATTTATAGCAACTGTAAGCGTTCCAACAGTAATCTTTAACTTTTCAGCTATCTCACTCATACTTTTCAGTTCAGAAACACCTATCACTGATATAGTATGAACTTCAGACATAGATAATTTAACCTCTTTTTCTTTTGTTATATAAATTCCTTCTGCTCTGATAACACTATCAAATATCTCAACTATTTCTCTGTTAATTACATCCAATACTGTACTCATGTAATCTTCCCTTATTTATTTTGTATTTCAAACTTTTCCCCAAACACCAAAAGTATATTCTATAAATGTACGTTTCGTCAATCATACATTTATAACATTTTCAAAAATTTTTACAATATTTTTTTGTCAATTATACACAATTTTTCACTTTTACAACACCTTATATACATATAACGACATACATCTCTTATATTACATTTTTTAGATTATCAAACTATTTTCACACTCATAAACAATATGTTATGTAGTTTTCAAAAACAGATGCTGCAACATACCCATTTCAACAATGCATCACAGACCGAAAAAAAAGGATAACCAAACGCTATCCTTTTATATAATAAAATACAGTTAAATTTATTTCTGACTTTCTCTCTGTTTTTTAAGAAGCTCTAAAGTTGCCAAAAGCACATCATCTTCCCAAGGCTTAGGTATAAGATACTTAACACCTATAGATCTAACCTCCTCAAGAGTTCCTGCATCACAAAGTGAACTGAGCATCATAATAGTTGCCTTAGGATCATTTTTCTTTAATATCTGGGCAGTCTCAAGTCCATCAATGCCAGGCATTATAATATCAAGAATAACAATGTCAGGATGTAATTCCTCATACATCTTTATTCCTTCCTCTCCATTCTTGGCATAGCCTATAACCTCATAACCATTTTCCTCTACTATATCTTTTATCTGTTTTGATGCAAATGGAGAATCATCTACCACCATAATAGTTGTCTTATCCATTAAATTAAGCCTCCTCTATTTATATATAATCCCCTCGTTAATTACAAAGAATCTCTGAGAGAATATTTTATAATTCAATAATATACTGATACACAAATTTTACCCTTTTCTGTCTCATAATTAAGAGCCACTCTCTGCTCGCCATCTTCCTCTTTTTTCAAACTTCTCATATCGTAGCAGAAAACCGGGACAGTAAGCCTTGAAGCTCCACCCAATTCATTATTTATCTTCGACAGCGCATATCCACAAACAATATTTAAATACTCATTTATGTATAACACTTTCTCCATTGCCGGTATAGCAGCACCTCTTGTCATTTTATAAATAATATACTCATAAACTGCTGGTGAAATCTCACAGACAATATGTGCATTAAATTTTCCCTTTGCAGATATTGAACCTATAATCTTGTCCCCGTCTTTAATTCCATCATCCATCTTATCAAGATTTAAAGATGCAAGTCTGCCAGTTACCGATACAAAAGCGTCATCAAAAATTTCACTTACCTCCATATCCGTCAAAAATTCTCCTCCTTTTCAACCCAAACAACAAACTCTAAGGATAATCAGTTTTTCAACAACTAACTATTAAGGAATCTCATCTTTGCATTTTCAGCTTTCTTTTTCTCTCTGACAACCTCAGGTTCAGCATAAAGTGCAGAAAATGTATTTGTAACACTCTTCTTACACTCCGAACAATATCTTCCTGTCAATATTGCTCTGCCACATTTTTCACATGAAATAGACATTCCTGAAGCTTTTGTAAATGATAATCTCTCTTCTTTTATCCATTTCTTAATCTGCTGAATAGGAACTTCATTTTCCTCTGCAACTGTAGGCATAGTTGCGGTAGGATTATCCATTATGTATTTTCTTACTTCAAGAAATTTATCTTCCATCTCTTTTTCGCATGCAGGGCACAGCGAGCTACCGTTAAAATCAAATAATTTTTTACATCTTTTGCAATTTCTTACATCCATGTCAATACCTCCTTAAATTACACTCCCAATACAAATACATAAAAAATATATTTTATTTACTCCACAATTTTTTAATACTTTGGCACACTCTTCAATAGTACTTCCAGTAGTGTATATATCATCAATTATTATAACACATTCTAACTTTTGACACAACTCCTCACTTGCCTGATTAATAAAAAAAGCTCCTTCTATATTACTTTTTCGTTCAATCTGCGAAAGCTCCTTCTGAGGCAGGGTATTCTTAGTTCTCATTACAATATTTTTCATACACGGAATGTCTGTCAATTCACTCAGACAATCACCTATCTCCTCTGCCTGATTGTATCCCCTTTTATTATAACGCTTTCTGTGAACAGGTATTGGAATATATGCATCAGGCCTTATCAACTGTATCCAGTCGTTATATCTCTCATACAATTTCTTTGCATAAAACCGGGCATACTCTCTTCTGCCAGAATATTTAAATCTGGCTATTGAGCGTCTCATATGTCTGTCATATACAAAAAGCGCTCTGCCATATATATATGTAAATGTCTTTTTCTGACAGTCAACACAATACTCGGCATTCTCATCCATAATGGGTTTTCCACACTTTTTACAGTATGGCTCTTCTACAAACTTAATCTTATCTGCACATTCATGACATATATAATCCCTGCACCCAAAATTTAAAACATTGTCACACACTGGACATCTTCCAGGATAAACAATGTCCATAATACTGCTTTTTGATATCTTTTTAATTATATTCTCCAGTTTCCCTCTCCCTCATCTCTACTATACGCTGACATAATGTTGAATACCTTTTCTGCTCATTTACATTTTTTATCATCTTGTAAACCGTGGCACTGCTTCCAACCATTGTAACGCACTTTTTTGCCCTTGTAACTGCAGTATACAGAAGGTTTCTGTTTAAAAGCATTCTCGGTCCACCGAGTATAGGAAGTATCACCGCAGGATATTCACTTCCCTGAGATTTATGTATTGTAATGGCATAGGCAAGTTCCATGTCATCCATCTCACTAAAATCGTAATCAACGAGTTTTCCTTCTTCAAACTCTACTGTAACAATCTCCTGATATTCCACAATCTCTTTTATTATACCTGTATCTCCATTAAACACTCCTGTTCCCTCTTCGTATACATCACCAAATCTGTTCTTTTTCACCCATTTAATCTGGTAATTATTCTTAACCTGCATAACCTTATCATTTTCTCTGAAAATAACTCCATGAAATTCTTTTTCTCTTTTTTCAGGAGACTTTCTATTCATATACGCCTGAAGGATTTTATTAAGGTTTTCAACTCCAAGTTCACCTTTTCTCATGGGTGTAAGCACCTGTATATCATACGGCTGGGCATTTACATAAGGAGGCAGATTTTTCATTATAAGCTGCACAGTAACATTTACAACTGCCTGTACATCACTTCTTTCCAGATGAAAGAAATCCATATTTTTGTTATCAAGTTTTATATCCATGCCTGCATTTATCTTATGCGCATTTGTAACAATCTCACTCTCTGCTGCCTGTCTGAAAATATGGCTGAGTTTAACCACATTACAGAATTTTGCATTTATCATATCCTTAAGCACATTTCCAGGCCCTACCGACGGAAGCTGGTTTACATCACCAACCATTATAAGTCTTGTTCCCTGAACAAGCGCCTTCAATAGAGCATAAAGCAGATAGATATCTACCATCGAAAATTCATCAACAATTACCGCATCAGCCTCCAGTGGATTCAGCTCATTTCTCTCAAAATGTATTCCTGCTTTATCGTCATCTTCAACACCACCGTTTATCTCAAGAAGTCTGTGTATTGTCTGTGCCTCTCTTCCAGATGCCTCAGACATTCTCTTTGCCGCCCTTCCCGTAGGCGCTGCCAAAAGCACATCAAGTCCTTCATCTTCCAGAAGATTTATAATAGTATTTATTGTTGTGGTTTTTCCAGTACCAGGACCTCCTGTGATTATCATAACACCATGCCTTGCTGCCTGATATACAGCCTGTCTCTGCATCTCATCAAGTTCTATCTCTTCTCTTTTTTCAATTTTTTCAACCTGACTGGCAAGTGCAATAACATCTCCCGGAAAGTCAATATTCAAATCCAGAAGCATTCTCGCACAATTCAATTCTGTATAATAAAGTCTGCTGGAATATAACCTTCTCTCACCAGCTACCTCTTCAATTATTATTTCTTTATTCAGAGTAAGTTCATCTATCTCCTTAGCAACAATATCCCTGTCAAGCACAAGCATAGCTGCTGCCTGGTTAATAAGTTCATTTTCAGGCAGATAACAATGTCCCTGTGTCCCGGACTGTTCTAATGTATATATAATACCCGCATGTATTCTGAAAGAAGAATCTTTATAGAAACCACCCTTCTGGGCTATTGCATCAGCCATTTTAAAACCGATTCCCGATATATCCTGTGCAAGTTTATAAGGATTTTTTCTCAAAACTTCATATATATCATCCTTATAAAACTTATATATCTTTACCGCAAGATTCATACTTATTCCATAATCCTGCAAAAACATCATGGCCTGCCTCATCTGATTCTTTTCTGCAAACTGTTCCGCTATACTTATAGCCATCTTCTTACTTATTCCTTTTACCTCTGCAAGACGTTCAGGCTCAACTTCAATTATATGAAATGAATCACTTCCAAATCTCCTCACTATTCTTGATGCGAGTGCAGGTCCTATTCCTTTGATAGCCCCGGAACCAAGATATCTTTCTACAGCCATAGAATCTTCCGGCTGTTTTTCCTCATAACTGTCAACCTGTATCTGTGGTCCATAATTTTTATGAACCGTTTCTCTTCCTCTTACTACTATATACTGCCCCTCAGAGATAAATGAAAAACATCCCACACAGCAGGTTTCTTCATCCTCTCCATCCTTAGGAGACGGATTTACAAGATACAAAACTGTATATCCATTCTCTTCATTTCTAAAAGTAATACGGTCTACATATCCCTCTACTTCTATCATAATTCCCTCCACTGCCTTTTTTGAACAAATAAAAAGCCATCACACAGCATACGTAAAGCACACTATTGTAATGGCCCGTTTTTTATAAATTGTATGTAGACTTCATAGAATCATAAAGCTGTTTAGCTAATCCAACCGAACCGCTGTCTGCAATAATATCGGCATATGTCTGATTTAGTGTATCACCAAAATACTGCATATACTCTCCCTGATCATCTTCGCTTTTTACAGTTTTCTTCGCCTGTTCAATGATTTTCTGAACAAAATAAGATTCAAACCCCTTACATGCATTCATCAGTTCATCATCAGAAGACTTATCATTTACATTTTTCAAATCTGACTGCAAAGACGAACTCTTTGATGATGTAATATTATAAGAATTGTAAAGCGACGATACATCCAATATTGAACTCATCTATCTGTCACTCCTTTCTTATCCCCTGAGATTGTTAGCCTGCTGGAGCATCTCATCCGAAGCTGTGATTGCCTTTGAATTCATCTCATATGCTCTCTGCGTCACAATCATATCTACCATCTCATCAACAGCATGTACACTTGAATTTTCAAGATATTTATTTCTAATAATACTTCTGTTGATGTTTTCATCTTCTCCTTCTACTCTAGGAGCTCCTGAAGCAACAGATTCGCGATAGTAACTTCCACCCATTTTATATAAACCCGAAGGATTATTGAACTGTGCCAGGCCAATAGCTATCCCCATAGGATATGCATTACCATCTTCACCTTTATACAGAATATTTCCATATTCATCAAAGCTAAGTTTTGTTGTATCTATGTTTCCATCAAATGAAACCGGCTTTCCTGTACTGTCAAGTACTGCATAACCATCAGCTGTAGTCAGGGTAAGTCCCCCCTGATTATTTACAGCCATAACAAAGTTACCTCTTCTTGTATAAGAAACAGTTCCATCAGGCTGCTCTACCATAAAGAAACCTTTTCCCTGTATACCAAAATCAAACGCTCCCTCTGTATGCTCAAGTTCTCCCTGTTCCATATTCATGGATATAGCTGAAACTTTTACACCAAGACCTACCTGGGCATCTATAGGTTTCTGTACACCATTTGAATATGTTGTAGTGTCCTGTATAGTCTGATAAAGTAATGTCTGAAATTCTGTTGTCTCTTTTTTATAACCAGCTGTGTTAATATTTGCAAGGTTATTTGAAATTGTATCAAGACTTGTCTGCTGGGATTTCATTCCCGATGCAGCAGTCCAAAGTGATCTCATCATACTCTTTTCTCCTATCTGCCATGCTTATTCAGGCAATACAAATTATACTCTTCCTACATCAGAAACAGCTTTTCCAATAAGATTATCCTGTGTCTGTATCATCTTCTGGTTAGTTTCATATGCTCTCGTAATCGTAATCATTGAAACCATCTGATCTATAACATTTACATTTGACTGTTCCAAAAATCCCTGAAGAGTAGTTCCATTTGCTTTCATAGCAACTGCACCATCGACAGCTCTGTACATATTTTTACCATAAAGTTCAAGATAAGCATAATCTGCAAAATCCACAAGTTCTATTGTGTCAACCTTTACACCATCTGCATATACCGAACCATCCAGTTTGATTCCCACATCAGCGGCATCCACCGGGATATGAACATCTCCATTTGCACCTTGCAGATGATTTCCATCACTGTCCACAAGACACCCCTCAGCAGTCATTATAAACTTTCCGTTTCTGGTATACATCATATTGGCATTTCCATTTTCATCCAGAACTTTCATTTCAAAAAATCCGTCGCCCTGAATTGCAAGGTCATATGTATTCTCTGTCTCTCTCAGAGAGCCCTGTCCCCAGTCCATATAAGTTTCTCCGATTTTGACACCGAGATTCATAGTACCTATAGGCTGGTCTACATATCCACATGAGCCATCACGAATCTTTGTTGCAATCATATCCTTAAAAGATGTACTTGTAACATTCTCAGCTTTATAGCCTATAGTAGCAGAATTTGCAAGATTGTTTGAGATAATATCAAGTCTCTTCTGCTCATTTACCATTCCTGTATATGCTGTATATAAACCTCTAACCATTATTTACCCCTTTCACAAGAAAGCTCTCTGTAAACTAACTTCCATAATTAATATCGGCAGTTTCTGCCAATATATTTAATGCAGAACAATTATTCATCATCACGCTTTCCACTAAGGAACTCAACAAATTTACCGGTTCCAACAGCTACCGCTGTCATTGGATCCTCTGCTGTCATTGTTGTTATACCTGTCTTTTCCTCAATAAGCTCCTCAAGTCCATATAAGAGACTTCCACCACCAGTAAGTACAATCCCTCTGTCTGCAACGTCTGCTGCAAGCTCTGGTGGAGTCTTTTCAAGTACACTGTGTACTGCTTCAACGATCTGTGATGTAATCTCTTTTAACGCATCAAGAGTCTCATCAGATGTAACTGTGATAGTCTTTGGAAGACCTGTCACAAGGTTACGTCCTCTTACATCCATAGTCTCCACCTGTGGACGCTGGTATGCAGAACCAATCTTAACCTTAATATCCTCAGCTGGTCTCTCGCCTATAAGAAGATTATGATTTTTTCTCATATAGCGGACAATTGCCTCATCAAAATCATCACCTGCAACCTTGATAGATGTACTTACTACTGTACCACCAAGAGAGATAACTGCTATATCTGCAGTACCACCACCTATATCAACAATCATATTTCCACAAGGTCTTGCTATATCTATACCTGCACCGATAGCAGCTGCGATAGGCTCTTCTATAATAGCAACTTCTCTTGCACCTGCCTCGTAAGTTGCATCTTCAACAGCCTTCTTTTCTACTTCTGTAACACCACTTGGAACACATACACTTATTCTTGGTTTTCTGAAACGTGTCTTTCCACATGCCTTCTGTATAAAATAACGAAGCATCTTCTCTGTCACTGTATAATCAGAGATAACACCCTGACGCAAAGGGCGAACTGCTACAATATTACCCGGAGTACGACCAAGCATAAGTCTTGCATCCTCACCAATAGCCTTAATCTTATTTGTATCACGGTCAAATGCCACAACTGAAGGCTCTCTTAAAACTACTCCCTTACCTTTCATATATACAAGTACATTAGCTGTACCAAGATCAATTCCGATATCACTTGAAACCATCTTCTTTTTCTCCTTTCACTGCATCTTATTTTCTATTTTTTCCAAAGTTAAACTTAAATAAACATATCAATATATACCATTTATAAATGTGCATATTTTTTTAGACAGACGCACATAAATATATTATATATCATTTATCCTGATTTTGAAAGTCTATTTTCAATTTTGACATTTTTTTAACATTTTGACTAAAAAGAATATATGGCATATAATATTTGTAGTGCAACTTCTGATAAGAGGAATTTTAACTAAATATTTATCAGCAGTTTTTAGCATACAAATAATATAAAACTTTACAAAAAGGATTAAATTAAAAATTATGTCAGACACACAGAAAATTAAATTCGAACTTTATTCAATAAGCAGATACATAGGTCTTGTATATGCAAAAATAGCAGTTTTACTGCTGCTTGCCATTGTATACTATCCAATGAGGGTAGCACCCGGATACATTTTTATATTTACACTTATTACACCACTTTTTATAGAACTGTCTTTATCACTGAAAGAAAACAAACAAACTGATCCCGTAGACACTTTTATCCTCGGACCAACTGCAAAAAAATTTCATTTTACAGTAAAAAAATACAAAATAGAACAGGGCACATCACTTCTAATGATTGTCCTGCTCTTGTTCTGGCAGATGTCTATCTATCGAAATTCTAATTTTGAAATGCCTTTTGCAGTAGTTCCTTCTATTATAATAGTTATATATGCCATAATTCGTATATCCGTAAAAATATTTTACAGATTTAAAATAAACCATGATTTTCTTCATATGAATATGTGAGCTATATCTTAACTGCTCACAGGAGTTCTGCTACTTGAAGTTCAGAATTTTTACGATATATTATCTTCGCAATAACTTTTCATCAGTGAAATATAAAACAGCTGCGATTTTTAAATAGTCAAAAATCACAGCTGTTTTGCTTAGCGTCCAAATATTGAATTTATCTGCTGTTCCATCTCACTTTCAATACTGTCAAAGTCAAATTCCTGTCCCTCTCCGGTATAAGAAGTCTTTTCTGTTACCGAAGGAGCAACTACATCTGCTACTGAAGAAGCTATATTTGAATACATGGATGTAGATGTTTTCCCTACAAAATATTCATAGAGTTCCTGTACACTTTTGTACGAGATACTCTCTTCCTCTCCAGCCTTTGAAGCTTCCTCAAGCGTTTCTGAAAGTTTCTTCGCCATACCCTCTGCCTCGGTAGTCTGCTGTCCCATATACAACTTTAAAATATTTGCAAAACTGCTTATATTTCCAATAGAACCAAGATCACCTATTGCTGAACCGGTATTTCCAATCAAAGATGATATTCCTGAAATCCCGGAAGAATTTCCGGAATTATCACCTGTAATCGCATTAAGCATTGTACTTGTCGAATTGTTATTTATCAGATACTGATAATATAAATCTCTCTCATTTAAAGAAGACAATGCTGATATTGCTGATAAATCTGCCATTTCTTCACCTCC
>JAFPDA010000082.1 GCA_017425575.1 Lachnospiraceae bacterium
AAAAACGGCGATGATATCCACAGAAGTACGGCCTCAAAAGTTTTTCATACTCCTTTTGATGAGGTTACAGATATTCAGAGAAGAAATGCAAAGGCAGTAAACTTTGGGATAGTTTATGGTATAAGTGCATTTGGTTTATCCCAGGACTTAAATATATCAAAAAAAGAAGCTGATGACATTATCAAACAGTATTTTGCAACATATCCGGCGATAGAGGCATTTCTTAATAAAATAGTAGATGATGCGAAGAAAAATGGATATTCAGAAACCATGTTTGGAAGGAGAAGACCTGTGCCGGAGCTTTCATCAAGTAATTTTATGCAGAAATCTTTTGGTGAGAGAATTGCGATGAATTCTCCTATACAGGGAACTGCTGCTGATATAATAAAAATTGCGATGATAAGAGTTGCAAGAAGACTTGAGCGAGAAGGTCTTAAATCAAGAATTGTGCTTCAGGTGCATGATGAACTTCTTGTAGAGACTCTGATATCAGAGAAAGAGAAAGTTAAAAAGATACTTGTTGAAGAGATGCAGAATGCAGCAGAACTCAAAGTGCCGCTGATTGCAGAGGTAGAAGAGGGTGCCGACTGGTTTGAGGCACACTGATGGAGGAAAAAATGCGTGTTATAGGACTTACAGGAGGTGTGGGGAGTGGAAAATCCCTGGTTGCACAGAAAATCTGTGAAATGTATGGTGCAGAGCTTCTTATAGCTGATGAACTTGGACATGTCGTTATGAAATCAGGGACAGATGGCTTTATAAAAATAGTTGAAAGATTTGGAGAAGACATTGTGGCAGCTGACGGAGAGATAGACAGAGATAAACTGTCGGCAATAGTGTTTAAAGATGATGCTTTGAGAAGAGATTTAAATAATATAATTCATCCTGAAGTAAAGAAATACATTGAAAATTTTATTGACAGCAGAAATGATAAAGAAGGTACGATTATTCTGGAGACAGCTATAATGTACGAGAGTGGCTGCGATAAATACTGTGATGAAGTGTGGTATGTTTATGTACCGGCAAAGATACGAATAGAAAGACTTCAGGAATCAAGGGGTTATACTTATGAAAAGTCAGAGAGTATAATAAACAAACAGAAATCCGATAAGTTTTTTATGGAGAGAGCCGATAAAATTATTAGAAATGAGGGTACAATAGCCGATTTAGGTAATGAAATTTCATCTGTATGGAGTATATAAGGTTGTAACGCTTCTGAATATGTAGTATAATACAATTTATAAGAAGCTGTATTATAGAGTTCGCAAAGTGGTTCCTATAATATAAGCAGAGTTGTCAAAAATATAGTTCAATTAACATGGGGTAATACGTTATGAGTGAAAGAAAAAAAGTTCTTATTGTAGATGATTTAGAGGTGAATAGAGCTATTCTTACACAAATCTTTATGGAAGATTATGATATTATAGAGGCTGAGGATGGCATAAAAGCAATAGAAATGATAGAAGAGTATGGTAATAGTATTATTGTTGTACTTCTTGATGTAATTATGCCCAATCTCGATGGCTTTGGTGTTATGGATTATATGAAGGCAAATGGATATGAAGGTAATATACCTGTTATTCTTATCACTGCTGACAATTCTGCCCAGACAGAAGAGAGAGGCTACGAATCTAAAGTCTCAGATATAATTACAAAGCCTTTTAAAGTCAGTGTAGTAAAACGAAGAGTTCAGAATGTAATAGATCTTTATGAGTATCAGAAAAATCTTGAGCTTACAGTTGAGGAACAGATGGAAGCTCTTGAAAAGCAGTATTATGATTTGTCAGTAAAGAATCAGGAGCTTGTTGAGTATGAAGAGTGCATTACAGAAGCGCTCAGTAACATGCTTGAGTTTAGAAGCAATGATGATGGTGGTCATATAAAGCGAATTAAGAATTATACTTATGTGCTTTTAAAATGTATTATGAAAGAGTATCCGGAGGAAGGCATTACATACGAGAATATGGAGCTTATAGTAAAAGCGTCGGCGATGCATGATATAGGTAAAATAGCAATATCAGATTCCATTGTGCTTAAACCTGGAAAACTTACAGAAGATGAGTTTGAGATTATGAAGACACATACTATTCTTGGGTGTGACACCATAGAAGGTTTTAGCTTTATAAAAAATAAAGAGTTCTATAATTACATATATGATATATGCCGTCATCACCATGAGAGAATAGATGGTTCAGGTTATCCGGATGGGCTTAAAGGTGATGAGATTTCCATAGCAGCTCAGGTAGTATCGATATCTGATGTATATGATGCACTTGTAAGTAAGAGATGTTATAAAAGTGCTTATGCACATGATGATGCAGTGAGAATGATACTT
>JAFPDA010000012.1 GCA_017425575.1 Lachnospiraceae bacterium
CTTTGTAGCTGCTATAATAGAAGTTCCCTCAAGACCTATCCACTTTGAAACAACAAGCTCATCTCCCGGTTCAAGTCCTCCAGTCTTTATAAGTTTGTCTTTCTTTACTTTTCCAACTCCTGTAACATTTATAACCGGTCTGTTTACAACATCAGATATCTCTGTATGTCCACCCATAACCTCTATCTGAAGTTCATAACATGCAGCATCTATCTCTTTCATTATCTGTCTGAGATGTTTTTCTTTTGCATTTGGCGGAAGAATAAGACTTGTGAGTATTCCTATAGGTTCTGCACCACTCGAGGCTATATCATTGGCATTTATATGAACAGCAAGCCTGCCAATTTTCTGGTCTGTCCCGGTAATCGGATCTGTTGAAAAGACAAGAATCTCATCATCTGCAACCTCAACAGCTGCACAATCCTCTCCAACCCCCGGATGAACAAGAACTTCTTTTCTTCTGTGATGTATATTTTTAAATACTGCTCTTTTCAAAACGTTTTCAGGTACTTTTCCAATTTCCATATTTTCCTCATTTCTGACAGATTTATACTATTACTGTGCTGTCGCTGCCGGTCTGGCTGTCGCTGTAGTTTCTTCCGGGTCTCTGCTCGCCTCTGGCGCCGGTGTGTTTGCAGGTTTCTGCTGCTCCCCGCTTTCTCCAGGTTCTTTAGTCGGCGCTGGTGTAGGAGTCGGCTGCTGCTTTCCAACAGTTACATACTGCGGCTGTGCTGAATAAGAGCTTGTGTTTACTTCCACTCTCTCTTTTTCAATACCATCTTCATATATAATCTTCCATAATTTAGCCTTATAACCAATATGTGCAGACTGTGTAACTACTCTGTATGAAGCAGGAAATGCTGCATCTTCGGTAACTATGTCTGGGCCGGGCTGAATTTTCTCAAGTATCTCAGGTTCAAAAGCAATCTTTCTGTTTGAAGGTCTTGTCTCATGACCATATATCTTAAACGAAAGATACCCACCAGAGGCAGATGCCGATATATAGACAGGTGCATCTGTATTATTTTTAAACTTAAAATCCTTATAGTCTCCTGAAATTGCCGCATCCCTCGACACATCTACATAACCTACTACCATCGAGTGAGGCGATCTCTCCACAATCTCAAGTTCAGCATTTAAAACGGTATTATAAAGTGTTGTCGATACCTGACACACTCCGCCTCCAATACCTGAGACTACCTTTCCTCCCGAATACTCGGCTGCTGCCTTATATCCATTCTCCTCTGTTCTGTCCTTTATTACCTTTATAGTAGAAAAAGTCTGTCCCGGATAGAGAACTGTCCCATTTATATATGCCGCAGCTGTCTGGACATTGTTGGCACGGTCTGCCGTAGATTTTCCATAAGACGTAGTATATGTTCCAAGTACATCCTTGCACTTTGCAACCATTTTCTTTGTATATCTTGGTTTTTTCTTTGTCACAACGGCCTGAACTTCCACATCCCCTGATTCAGAATTTCCAGCAATTGCCTCATATATATTATCTACAGTTTCCTGTTCATTTACAAATACACCAACTCTGTGTCTTGTAGCGTTAAATTCACCATTTTCATACACAAGCTTTGAGTTTTTTACTTTCACATTAAACTTGGAACAATTATCTTTTACAAACTGCTCGATAACACTTTTATCCACTGTATATTCCAATGAAAATGTCTTATCTTCCTTTGAAAGTTTACTTATGGATACTATCTTCTGGATAATATTTCCAGACTTTCCAAGTTTGAATGCCTCTTCAACACAGTTATTCTCTAAACAGCTAAAACCAAGTTCATAAAAAGAAGAGTTCACTTTATTTCCGTTTATATCTATCGTTACTTTTCTGTTTCCAATTTCGTCAATGTGCTCTTTAACCGCACTTTCAGCCTGTTCTAATGTCATTTTTCCAACATCCACACCATCAATGACAATACCTTCACACATTATATTCTCGTTTGCAATATCATTTTTCGTTACATAGAATACAGTTCCGGCAATAACCATTATAATGATGCAGCATACCACAAAAACACCTATCAGTATCTTGTTCTTTTTATTCATTCCACAAACCTGTCCTTACTAGTAATATTAACCGTAACCGTTCAGAACAGTTACTATTAACCTATTAATTTTATCACACATAATGATTTACGCAAGTCAAATATTGTTATATGATTTGACTTTTTTTAGTATATTCTGTATAACTGTTTTTAGATTAAAATAAAATCAAAAAGAAGCAGATTCCTCTGCTTCTAACATTACATTACTGAACCAAGTACCATAGGAACTATCATTGCAATGATTACAAGAATACAGATTACAGCAGCAATTTTCTGCTGGTTTTTTTTCTTAAAAAAATTCATTGTGATACTACCTCCGTTTCGTATTAAACATGAAAGGATAAATTATTATGCCTACCTTTTTTATATGCTTCATTTTATTCATATTATGGTTTCGCGTCAAGACTAAACAATCCTCAAAAGAGGAAAATAAATCTATTGAAGAATTCCTGACACGAGAACAGGAAGCCAATTTCACACGCAAAAAAGATATATCAAATCTTGAATATATCTCTGTAAACATGGAAATTCTTCCTTTTTCTGATACCACAGATGAGTATGAGATACAGCTTGAAAATAATGTCAAAAAATTTGCCGACAAAAAACTTCTGAATTTATCCGGGCTTACAAACACGGATATCAAGCTTTTATACGGCTCAGCAAATCTTGATATATTATCTTCTTATGACCAGAACTATACACTGCTTTTGCGAGACCTAAATAAATGGGGTGCATATCTTTTCCAGAAAGAAAGATATTCTGACTCAAAAACAGTGCTTGAATATGCACTTTCTCTCGGAAGTGACATAACAGAAACCTATACTACACTTGCAAAAATATATCTCAGTGAGGATTCTCCTGAAAAAGTCCAAAAACTTATTGAACAGATTTCAGAGAGTGATGCTTATTTAAAAGACTCCATAAAACTTTCACTGATAAAATTATTACAGGAGTATTAGTACAACGAAAATTAAATACCTGCCATATCTGCCTGCCTGTTTTTGCAATAGCACAAATTCAAAAACAGGCAGGCAAACGGTGGAGGCTTTAATGGTCGTTGTGCTATTTTATCTTTGATATACGAGCCTGATTGTCCAGAGGATTTCTGTATATATAATCAAATATATATATGTTCTTCCGGGCAGTGCAGACACCAGTCTCCATAAATCCAAGAATGTCGTAATCAAATATTTCTATATGTGTCATTCTTGAAAGCTGTTTCCAGTCATATCCATCATATATCTCGAGAAATCTTTTGACATTCTCTTGATTCTGGTAAAATTCTCTTATAAACTCCTTATCTGGTATTCCATTTTCATAATCTATAAATTCTGGCCGTTTCTTAAGATTTTCCCTTGCATAAAGGTCAAATATAAGCAACTGTTCAAGTATCTTTATATCTTCCTGTCCCAACTTAGTCTTTGCGAATTCATATAAAATCTCATAATTGCCAATTCTTGACTGCTGCATAGCATCATATCCTTTGTCATGGAAGAATTTTCCTATCTGCATAAAGAAGTCAAATGGTGTGTCTGCCCTCTGTACCATAAATTTAACTGATGCCTCAAACTGCATACTGTTATAATATCTCTCCACCATATCTTCAACCTGTTTAAGTTTTAATATATCCTCAAAAGAAAGCCAGTCTGTGTGCAAAACTTCATACGGCGGAATATCCTGACAGACTATACCATACTTATCGCTATCACAATGTATAGGCGAGCCCTTAAGCACTTTAAGAAATCCAAGCTGTAACTGGTCAGGCTTCATATCATAAACTTCATTAAAAGAATTTCTGAATGTTTCATAATCCTCATATGGAAGCCCTGCAATAAGGTCTAAATGCTGATGTATATTTCTTCCCTCATAAACTTCTGATACATGTTTTTTTAATCCTGTAAGGTCATGATTTCTGTGTATTGCCCTGAGAGTATCAGGATTCGTACTCTGAACCCCTATTTCAAACTGTACAAGACCTGGTCTGAAGCTGCTTACAAGAGCTATCTCATCCTCAGTCAGAAGGTCTGCTGACAACTCAAAATGAAAATTGGTTATTCCATTATCGTGCTCACCTATATATTTCCATATTGCCATTGTATGCTCATGGTTACAGTTAAAGGTTCTGTCTACAAACTTAACCTGTTTGACCTTATTATCAATAAAAAACTGCAGTTCTTTTTCCACAAGTTCAAGGCTTCTGAAGCGTACCTTTTTCTCAACTGATGACAGACAGTAACTGCAGCCATAAGGACATCCCCTGCTTGTCTCGTAATATATTATTCTATTTTTTAGTGCCTCGATATCTTTGTAAGGGAAAACTATATCATCCATAGACATTCTGTCACGCTCTTTATTTACTGTTACCACATCATTGTCTCTGTATGATATTCCATCGATATCTTTTAACTCTCTGCCAAGTATCCCCATATAATATTGTGCCAGTTCAAAAAATGTCTCTTCTCCTTCACCTGACATAATTCCTTTAAGCCACATATTCTTTCCAAGCAGCTTTTCAGTGTCAAAGGACACCTCTGGTCCTCCACACCATATATCTGTATCTGGTAATACCTTCTTTAATTCTCTTGATATTCTTAAGACATATTCTATGTTCCATATATAACATGAAAATGCCACCATATCCGGTTTATTTTCATAAATGTCAGCAAGTATGGTGACCTCATTCTGATTTATTGTGTACTCACAAAGCTTAAGCTCATCTTTTCCTATACCATGCTCATTTGCATATGCCTCAATACAGTAAATACCGAGATTAGAATGTATATACTTTGCATTTATCCCAACAAGTAAAATCATAAGTTTCTCCTTTATCTCTCAAACCACGGACTATTTTTATCTAAAATCTCCGGTGCTTTCTTAAAAAATTCACATTCATTTCCAAGACTGCACTCTCCTGACAACGCATGACGGCAGGCCATACGCTTTTTTGTATAATTCTTTATAACATCTTCGCCGTCACTCTCATACTCAACAGGCATAAGACATATATATCTGTCAACATGACAAAAAGCCTCTTCTGTCCAAAGTTTTGTACTCATTTCTGCCACCTCACTATTCTATTATTCCCATCTCCCGAGCCATCTGAAGCGGAGTCTCCTTCGCATGTGCCCAGTAATCTTTGTCGTTTTCAAAGCACTGACAAACCCACTCATATGCCTCGTCAAGCCCTGACTCATCAAAAGAAAATTCTTTCTGCTTTTTATAATCTTCAGGTGTTTTTTCAAAAGAAAACGGCTCCGGCCATACCGTTGCGCAAAGCTTCTTCTGACCTTCCTCCTCACCATCTATCCCTTCTACCTGATAGCGCATTCCCTCAAAACCCGCCTTTAGTACAGCATTTTTTTTATAGAATGATTTTACATCATAAAATGATTTACGAGTATTCATTATATCATCTCCCATTGCAGTAAATTTACTTTTTTTGAAATTACCTACCTGTGTACAGTAACGAACTGTTACTTATTTTAACATAAAATTTAATTTTGTGCTTGACAATTTTTTAAATGTATATTATACTAACGGAGTCGCTTGAGAGAGCGTCCTAAAAAATAAATATAGGGGTGTAGTTCATCGGTAGAATAAGAGTCTCCAAAACTCCAGAGGAGGGTTCGATTCCTTCCACCCCTGCTATTTAAAAAACTGAAAGTTTTCTTTCAGTTTTTTTGTTTTTCTCTTATTCCCAAAACTACTATAAAAATAAAATGTCACAGAAAGCAACAAATTTATTAATTATTGCACTTTCTGTGACTGTTTAATTTATATCTAAAAATAAATTTTATAATTTCATCCGTGTTACTAACACATTTCCTGTGTCGTTGTACTAGTACCTTGTATCCATTGAATTTCCAAGTCTCATAGGCTCATCGTACTCCAATGTCTGTGATGGTGATACGCCTATTACATCTTTAAGTTTGAACTTTGAAACCTCTCTCTCAAGACCTCTTGCCTGTCCTGAAAGTTCTTCACTTGCAGATGCACACTGCTGACTTGTGGCAGAGTTTGTCTGTACTACCTGTGATACCTGCATAAGTGCCTGGTCTATCTGTGCTGTTGCTGTTGCCTGATCATTAGAAGCTGTCGCAATATCAGCACTAAGTCCTGTTATTCTGTCAATCATGTCTGAGATTACAGCAAGTGCCTCTGCTGTATCCTTAGCAAGTTCTGAACCTCTCTTGACCTTGACAATAGAATCCTCTATCATCTCTGCTGTCTGGCTTGAAGCCTCTGCTGAACGGCCTGCAAGATTTCTTACTTCCTCAGCAACTACCGCAAAGCCTTTTCCCTGCTCTCCTGCTCTTGCCGCCTCAACTGTGGCATTAAGCGCAAGTATATTTGTATTAAAAGCAATATCATCGATAACTTTTATTATCTTCTGAATGTTCTCAGAAGCTTCATTTATCTCTCTCATCGCTTCAACCATCTCATGCATACGCTGGTTTCCTGCCACTACATCATCTTTAGCCTGTACTACAATGTTATTTACTTCATTTGCCTGTTCCGCATTATCTTTTGTCTTATTAGCAATATCCGTAATAGATGCAACTATCTGCTGAATAGCACTTGCCTGCTCTGTTGAACCCTGTGCAAGTGTCTGGCTCGCTGCTGCTATCTGCCCAGAACCAATACTTATCTGGTTTGTAGCATTCATTATAGAGCCAAATGCTGTATTGTCATCTCTTATAAGTTTCTCAATTGCATTTCCAACAACATCTTTATCAGAAACCGCATTGTACTCTATATCAAGATTTCCACCTGCAAGCTCCTCAAGGGCTTTAGCCTGCCTTTCAAGATTATCCATCATATCACAGAAGCTGTTATGAAGAATAATCATCTCATTAGGAGTGTCTTCAACTCTTGTCATATTTTTACTTACGTCTCCCATAGCCACTTCTTTTGATACTTTAGCAAGTTCTACAAGTGGATCTCTTATAATCTTACAAAGTGTAATACAAGTCAACACTAC
>JAFPDA010000083.1 GCA_017425575.1 Lachnospiraceae bacterium
CGCAAAGAGTATCATGTCTCCGGTTATTCTCATGCCATCATCGGTTATTCTTGTCTGGAGATTCTGAGGGGATACTTCATAATAAAGCAGAGTGTCTATGGTGGGTTTTCCTTTTGGAAGTGTAAATTCATCGTTTATTCTGAGCAGGTCATTTTTCTGAAATGCCAGATGTGTATATGAAAGGTTTTCGTATCTCTTGTTAAGACCGTTATTTGCCGTATCAGGAGTTTCGTCAGTCTCGATATCAATTCCAACCAGATTTTCAGTCTGTTCATTCTGGCAGCAGTCGATAGTTACTATTGCGCGTATACTTATTTTTCTTGAGTTGATAAGACTTGCCTGACAATCCTCAAGATTGAAATGACAGAGGACATCGTCGCCTGATGAAAGATTATCCATGTTAAGAGTTTCTGAGAAAGGAATTTGTCCTTTAAGATTATGTATTGGGCGTATATCGTCATTGCTGAAATACAGCAGGGAGAATGATAAAGTTCCGTTTACTTTTACTTTGTTCTCGGAAGGAATTATATCAGTCAGTGACAGGTCTCCCTGAGTTTTGATAAGGCGTTCAATGTCGGGTTTTGTATCAGGCACATTCATATCTTCTTCGAGTGTAGTCTGTATTCCGTTTTTGCATACTGATTTATTGGCGGTTATTTTATGCGTGATTAGTTCCATTTTTATACCTCCTAGTATTTTGTGTATGTAGATTTTTAAACATAAAGGTGATATAATAATATATGAAGGTTTTTGATGATTATTCATATCGTAATTGAAATATATAAAATAACTTGTGTATTGGGAGGGTAACGTGGAAAAGTCGTGTAAACAGATAGAGTATACAAATAATATATCTGTGGAAAATTATAATGCCTTAAGAAAGGCGGTTAACTGGATAAGTGTAAATGAGAAGAGAGCTGCCATTGCCCTGAAGAATTCGTTTTATCTCTGTGTGGCTGTCTGTGATGGAAATCCGGTTGGAATGGCAAGGATTGTAAGTGATGGTGGATATACATATTTTATAACTGATGTTATTGTACATCCTGATTATCAGGGATATCATATAGGAACAGAACTTATAACCAGAGTGCTTGATTATATTGAAAAGGATGTGCTTGACGGTGAGACAATTATGATAAGTCTTATGGCGGCATATAATAGAGAAAGTTTTTATGAACGGTTTGGTTTTCATACAAGACCTTTTGGAAATCATGGTTCAGGTATGTCTATGTGGTTTTCGAGAGATATAAATGGAAAAGTTACACCGTTGTAGTAAACGATTGTAAATATTCAGGACGATATAAAAAGGAGCAGGTCACTGATTCATGAAGTGACTTGCTCCTCTTTTGTCCGGTATAATTATATGAATTTATTTAATTCGGTATTGTATTTGTAATCTATCATTCCTAATTTATCTATTATTCCCTGCTGTTCTACACCGAGAGATTTGCATAAATCTTCAAGGTTTGGATAAAAATCGCGAAGCTGGGTATTTATATAGCTTAGAAGAATCATAGGATCATTTGGTAATTTCATGTTTTTAACCTCTTAGAATTTTATTTTTTTGCTGCTGTGGATATGAGTCCTGTTATTTTTTCTATAGAATTATTGAGCTGGCTGCGTTTCATAGCAGTAATATATTTGTCTTTATTTGTATATGCATCATTGACAGCTGCTAATAATTTTTCGTCTGTTATATCTTCTTCCTGTATTACGATACTGTAACCCTGCTTTTCGAAGGAAGCAGCATTCAAAATCTGGTCTCCGCGGCTTGCCTGGGCTGAAAGCGGGATAAGAATATTTGGCTTGCGAAGGGCAAGTATTTCACATATGGCATTGGCGCCGGCTCTTGAGATGAAAATGTCAGATGCTGCCATAAGGTCACTGAGTTCATCGTGTATATACTCAAATTGAACATAGCCTTTTACATCTTTAAGTGATTCATCGAGCTTGCCTTTTCCACAGAGATGAATAATCTGGAATTTTTCGAGGAGCTGAGGTAATATTGCTCTTACTGCGTTGTTTACAGCGACGGCTCCAAGACTTCCTCCTATTATAAGTATTACCGGTTTGCTGTCATCAAATCCACAGAATTTAAGTCCTTTTTCTTTGTTTCCATTGAAAAGTTCAGCTCTTATAGGTGAGCCTGTAAGTACAGCTTTTTCAGCTGGCAAATGTTTCAGAGTCTCAGGAAAATTTGTACATACTCTCTGGGCACATGGGATGCAGATTTTATTTGCAAGTCCCGGTGTCATATCAGATTCATGTATAATGCATGGGATTTTTTTTGATTTTGCGGCAAGTACTACGGGAACTGATACGAAACCGCCTTTTGAAAATACTACATCAGGTTTAATCTTTCCAAGAAGACGTCTTGCCTGAGCTAAGCCTTTTATTACTTTGAATGGGTCACTTAAATTTTTTAAATCTATATATCTGCGAAGTTTTCCACTTGAAATACCATAGTAAGGAATGTTTAATTTTTCGATAAGTTTTTTTTCTATACCATCATAAGAACCGATATAGTGAACTTCATAGCCCTGTTTCTGTAATTCTGGGATAAGAGCTATATTAGGTGTTACATGACCTGCAGTTCCTCCTCCGGTTAACACGATTTTTTTCATAATATGTATCTCCTTTCGCAAATGCTTAAAAATTACATACTGTTTATTATAATACAAATAAAATCATACTGCAATGTGTTATATGAAGGTCGTTGTGCCTTGATTTCTTTTGGTAAAATATATGATATAATAAATACATAGAGAACATTAGTAAGGTACGGAGGATTTTATGTCGGAAGAGATTATAAATGTTAATTTATCTGAATTATTTGTTGAAATAACTAAGTTGTATAATATTTATTGTGGATTGGATTCCATGGATGAGGAGATGGAGAGGGAATATTCGTTGACATCTTCGAAAATATATCATAAGTTTATTAAAGATAGAAAAATAAGTGTTATTATTAAAAGATTTGGAAATGAGTGCGTTGATGAGCAGGGGTTCAGGTTTGGAAAGGATGTTTTTATAAGATGTAATGTTCTTGAAAAACTAAAGTTAAGGGACTTAGAAATTAAAAATGGCTATATATACATTTTTGGTGTTCTGGAAGAGAAAGCGGAGTCAGAGGGATTAAGTCTTCTGGAAAGATATTATCTTGATAATTTTAAGATTGCCTCTGTTGATGCTGTGCGTGGATATATCAGAAAGTATATAGCGGGCTTGTATGATTGTGACGATATATATATTACAGACTCTTTTGGACCTGGTTTTTATGGTATGCAGATTGAGGATGCCTATAGTCTTGCAAAATTGACGGATTATGATAAGCTGGGTATATATTTTGTGAACGGAAGTATAATGAATCCTCCTAAGAGCAGTGTGGGGATTTATATGGTACTTACAGAAGACAAAGGGAGTGAGATATCTGACTGCCTAAGCTGTATTGGAGGGAAGTCTGGATGTCAGTTTTGTGGAAAAAATAAACATAGATAAGAAATGGAGGAGAATGATGGGATGTTTAGGTAATCTGATATGGTTTATATGCGGTGGATTTATCAGTGGGTTAAGCTGGATAGTTGCCGGCTGTCTCTGGTGTATAACGGTGGTGGGGATTCCTGTGGGAGTGCAGTGCTTTAAAATGGCGGGTCTTGCATTTTTCCCTTTTGGTAAAGAAGTAGTATACGGAGGCGGCACATTGTCTCTTATAATAAATATTATATGGATAGTTGTATCTGGCATACCGCTTGCTGTTGAACATCTTGCATTAGGCGGACTACTGTGTATAACTATTGTTGGGATTCCTTTTGGAATGCAGCAGTTTAAGATGGCAAAACTTGCACTGATGCCTTTTGGATCAGAAGTGCGTATGAAATAAGAAAGGTTTTAACTATGTTTAAGAAAAATAAGAAAGAGAATGGACTTAGTATTATAATTGTTGGATGTGGAAAGGTTGGAGTGGCGCTTGTTGAACAGCTTAGCAAAGAGGGACATGACATTACGATAATAGATACAAATCGTGAGAAAGTTCAGATAATCGCAAATCAGTATGATGTAATGGGACTTGCAGGAAATGGAGCAAGTTACAGTGTGCAGATTGAGGCCGGTATAGAGAAGTCGGATCTTATTATAGCTGTCACAGGCTCTGATGAGCTCAATTTATTATGCTGTACAATTGCAAAACATGTCGGAAACTGTTCGACAATTGCGAGGGTAAGAACACCGGATTACAGTATAGAGGCCAGATATCTCAGGGAGAAGCTTGGACTAAGTATGATAATAAATCCTGAACTTGAGTCTGCGCTTGAGGCTACGAAAATTCTCTGTCTTCCTCATGCACTTCATGTAAATTCATTTGCACATGGACAGGTTGAAATGATTCAGCTTAAGATAGAAGATAAAAACTATCTTGATGGCATGACTATAGCTGACTTTGGTAAAAGCAGGGAGTTTGCGATCCTTATTTGTGCGATAGAGCGTGATGAAGAGGTGTTTATACCTTCTGGTGATTTTATAATGAAAAAAGGTGATATAGTTTATTTTGTAGCACCAAGAAAATCATCAAAGGCATTTATGAATAAAATTGGACTTAAGACAAGCCGTGTAAAAAATACTATGATAATAGGTGGTGGAAGAGCGAGCTATTATCTTGCCAAAAATCTTATTAACATGGGAATAGATGTAAAGATTATAGAAAGCAGCAGAGAGCGCTGTGAGGAGCTCAGTGTACTTCTTCCTAAATGTGTTGTAATAAATGGAGATGGTACAGATGAGGAACTTTTGCTGGAAGAGGGAATACAGGAGGCAGAATCGTTTGTGCCGCTTACTGGTATAGATGAGGAAAATGTAATGCTTACCATGTATGCAAAACAGGTGTCTAATGCCAAGGTTATAACAAAGATTAGAAGAGGTAACTTTAAGAATGTAATAAACAGACTTGACCTTGGAAGTGTAATCTATCCAAGATACATTACTGCAGAGGCTATAATTGCTTATGTAAGAGCCAAAAATGCATCTAAGAGCAGTAATATTGAGACTTTATATAAGCTTTTTGATTCGAGAGCAGAGGCAATAGAATTTCAGGTTGACGAAGAATCAAAAGTTACTGATATCCCTCTTGCGGAGCTCTCTCTTAAAAAAGACCTGCTGATTGCGTTTATAAATCGTAATGAGGAGATTCTTATACCTAACGGCCAGGATTGTATAAAAGCAGGAGATTCCGTTATCATAGTTACAAAACATACAGGATTTACAAATATCCTTGATATTTTGGAAGGGTAGGAAAGTATCATGAATCATAAAGTAATAAGATATATTTTAGGGTGTGTTTTGAAGATTGAGGCGGTGTTTATACTTGTGCCGTGTATTGTGGCGCTGGCATACAGAGAGACGGAGGGGTTAGCTTATCTTGCTACCTCTGGTCTGTGCCTTGCAGCGGGATTTCTGATAGGAGGAAAAAAACCTGAAAAATTTGTCTTTTATCTGAGAGAAGGTTGTATATCGACATCGCTTAGCTGGATTTTTATGAGTATTTTTGGATGTCTGCCGTTTATATTTACAGGAGAAATACCATCTTTTACAGATGCTCTTTTTGAGACGGTATCAGGTTTTACTACAACTGGAGCCAGTATTCTTTCAGAAGTTGAATCTCTTTCGATGGCATCAAATATGTGGAGAAGTTTTTCTCACTGGCTTGGTGGCATGGGGGTACTTGTGTTTTTACTTGCGGTTGTTCCACTTGGCGGAGGTTCACGAATAAATCTTATGAAAGCGGAAAGCCCGGGACCTTCAGTTGGGAAGCTTGTGCCGCGAGTTGCTTATACTGCACGTATATTATATGTTATATATCTTGGAATCACTGTGCTGGAAATGATTTTTCTGCTTATAGGAGGCATGTCGCTTTATGAAGCTGTTGCCACAAGTTTTGCTACTGCAGGTACTGGTGGATTTGGTATAAAGAATGACAGTATCGGTGGTTATTCAGCATATATCCAGTGGGTGACAACCGTTTTTATGATACTTTTTGGTGTGAATTTTAATGCCTATTATTATATTATTTTTAAGAATATAAAGAAGGCATTTAAAATGGAAGAAGTCAGGTATTACTTCCTTATAATATTTATTGCAATTGGAATAATAGCATGCAGTATATTTAAAACTACATCCGGTATTGAAGAGGCTCTTAGACAGGCATCTTTCCAGGTTGCATCTATTATTACAACTACCGGATTTTCGACTGTTGACTTTGAAGCGTGGTCGGGAACCTGTAAAACGGTTCTTGTAATATTGATGTTTGTGGGAGCCTGTGCGGGAAGTACCGGTGGAGGAATTAAGGTTTCAAGATTTATAATTCTTATAAAGACAATGATAAAAGAATTAAATTCTTATATACACCCTAAGAGTATTAAGAAGATAAAGATAGAAGGAAAGCCTATAGACCATGAGGTTGTAAGGTCGGTAAATGTATATATTATAACATTTGTGCTTATATTTGTACTTTCGATATTTGCTATATCGTTTAATGGGTATGATCTTATTACAAACTTTACAGCAGTTACAGCAACCATAAACAATATAGGTCCCGGACTTGAACTTGTAGGACCTTCACAGAACTTTGGTCACTTCTCAGTTTTTTCAAAGTACGTACTTATATTCGATATGCTGGCAGGACGACTTGAGTTATTCCCATTATTGCTTCTTTTCCATCCATCTATTTGGAAAGGAACTATATCAAAGAAAAAATAATGCCAGAGTCTTATATAGATGAATAATTAAGTGTAACGTAAAAATATCCTCAAGGGGACATGTTTTAATTACCGTAACGGTAATGAATTTGAAACATTCCTTTTGAGGATATTTACATAACGGCTGTTTTATATGGAGTTTTGCTTAAGTAACTGTTTTTAGCTATGCAGCTTTGGTGATTACATCCGGGAAATTTCTATTTCGCGCTCATGCATATATTTTTTTCTTGTGGCAAGTCCCCCTCTTATATGGCGCTCAGCTTTGTTTACATCGAGAATATGTCTCACATCATTTGCAAGTCCTTTGTTTATCTCCGGGAGTCTCTCGGTGATGTCTTTGTGTACGGTACTTTTGCTTATTCCCATAACTGCGGCAGCCTGTCTTACGGTAGCATTATTACCTATTATGTATTTAGCTACCTCAATAGTACGTTCATCAATATAATCTTTCAAAAAAATACCTCTGCATCATTGCTTGTTTATACAATCTATGCAGAGGTTGTTTTATTATTCTTAATTATTACAGTTGTTACTATTCACGGCCGTTTTTCTCTACATTCTGAAAATCCTGCGCAAAAGCAGCGCAGACCACTGCAAAACCAGCAGTGAATAGTAACTAACAGTTCAAAAAATATTCCATAACAATATTGACAAAAAGTGGATTTGGTGCTAATATGAAAATTGCACTATTGTGGCTGACTATGCTATCAAATTGTTTGTTAAAAATTATATCATAATTTGAAGCAATTGAAAAGACCTTTTGACTAAAGAAATTAAATAAGGTTATTTTGTCAGACTACAAAATACTCTAAAAAAACAAGGAGTGAAACATCGATGGAGAAGAACAGAATGCATCCTGTAAAAGTAGGTAATGGTGTAAGAATGAGTTATGCTCATCAGAATGAAGTGCTTGATATGCCAAATCTCATTGAAGTGCAGACTAATTCTTACAAATGGTTCTTGGACGAAGGACTCAAAGAAGTGTTCCGAGACATTTCCCCTATCTCTGATTTTGGTGGTCATTTAAGTCTTGAGTTTGTAGATTTTGAACTCTGCAGAAACGAGACAAAATATGACATAGATCAGTGTAAGGAGAGAGATGCAACTTATGCAGCACCATTAAAGGTCAAAGTAAGATTGCATAATAAGGAAACTGAAGAAATAAAAGAGCATGAGATCTTCATGGGAGATCTGCCTTTAATGACTGCTACTGGTACTTTTGT
Organism: Lachnospiraceae bacterium; assembly: GCA_017425575.1. Classification (GTDB taxonomy): domain Bacteria; phylum Bacillota; class Clostridia; order Lachnospirales; family Lachnospiraceae; genus Butyribacter. Next base: position 7,970 of record JAFPDA010000083.1, read on the forward strand.
AATCAACGGTGCCGAGCGAGTAATCGTAAGCCAGCTGGTTCGTTCACCTGGTATTTATTATGCGATTGGTCATGATAAGATTGGTAAAGAACTTTTTTCTGCAACAGTAATACCAAATCGTGGTGCATGGCTTGAATACGAGACCGACTCCAACGATGTATTTTATGTCCGTGTAGATAGAAATAGAAAGGTTCCTATTACAGTTTTCCTTAGAGCTATGGGACTTGGTACAAATGAGCAGATTAAGGAAGTGTTTGGTGAGGAGCCAAAGATTTTAGCAAGTATTGAGAAGGATACAACAGATAACTATCAGGATGGTCTTCTTGAGTTATACAAGAAGCTTCGTCCGGGTGAGCCATTATCAGTAGATAGTGCTGAGAATCTCTTAAATGGTATGTTCTTTGATCCTAAGAGATATGATCTTGCCAAAGTCGGAAGATATAAATTTAATAAGAAACTTCATTTAAAGAACCGTGTTGCCGGATGCCGACTTGCAGAGGATGTTGTAAATCCACTTACAGGTGAAGTGTATGAGGCAGGTAAGGTCATCACACTTGAGATGGCTACAGATATTCAGAATGCTGCAATACCTTATATAATGGTAGAAAATGAAGAGAGAGTTACTAAGGTTCTTTCAAACCTTATGGTAGATCTCAGAGCATACATTCCTGATGCAGACCTTGAAGAACTTGGAGTAACAGAGAATGTATACTATCCTGTATTAAAGCAGATAATGGATGAGAATGAGGATATTGAAGAGGTAAAAGAACTTATCAAATTCAATATTTCAGAGCTTATTCCAAAACATATTACCAAAGAAGATATCTTTGCATCAATCAACTACAATATGCATATTGAATATGGTATTGGTCATGATGATGATATCGACCACCTTGGAAACCGTCGTATACGTGCTGTTGGAGAACTTCTTCAGAATCAGTACCGTATCGGTCTTTCAAGAATGGAAAGAGTTGTGCGTGAGAGAATGTCAACACAGGATATCACAACAATCACAGCTCAGTCGCTTATAAATATTAAACCTGTTACAGCTGCTGTAAAAGAGTTCTTTGGAAGTTCTCAGTTGTCACAGTTCATGGATCAGAACAATCCACTTAGTGAGCTTACTCATAAGAGAAGACTTTCTGCATTGGGACCAGGTGGTCTTTCAAGAGACAGAGCTGGTTTCGAGGTCCGTGACGTACATTACACACATTATGGAAGAATGTGTCCTGTAGAGACTCCCGAAGGTCCAAATATCGGTCTTATCAACTCACTTGCATCATATGCGAGAATAAATGAGTATGGTTTCATAGAGGCACCATATCGTAAACTTGATAAGAGTGATCCTGAAAATCCGGTTGTAACTGATGAGGTTATATACCTCTCTGCTGACGAAGAAGATAAATTTATTGTAGCTCAGGCGAATGAGGAACTTGATGAGCAGGGACATTTCGTTAAAAATAATGTATCAGGACGTTTCCGCGAGGAGACATCAGAGTTCCAGAAATCAAAGATAGATCTTATGGACGTATCTCCAAAGATGGTATTCTCTGTTGCTACAGCCATGATTCCTTTCCTTGAGAACGACGATGCTAACCGTGCGCTCATGGGTTCAAACATGCAGCGTCAGGCAGTACCGCTTCTTATGACAGAGTCTCCTGCGGTTGGTACAGGTATGGAGATGAAGGCAGCGGTTGACTCAGGTAACTGTGTTGTTGCTGAGGAAGATGGTATAGTTGAGCGTTCAGCATCAAATGAGATTATAATAAAGACTGCAGCAGGACGCAGTCACAGATATAAACTTGCCAAGTTCCAGAGAAGTAACCAGGGAACAAGCATGAACCAGAAGCCTATAGTTGTTAAGGGCGATGAGGTTAAGAAGGGACAGGTTATCGCAGACGGACCTTCAACATGTGGTGGTGAGATTGCACTTGGTAAGAACCCACTTATAGGTTTCATGACATGGGAAGGTTATAACTACGAGGATGCCGTTCTTCTTAGTGAAAGACTTGTTATGGAAGATGTATATACATCTGTTCATATAAATGAATATGAAGCTGAGTCAAGAGATACAAAACTCGGACCAGAAGAGATTACACGTGATGTACCTGGTGTTGGTGATGATGCTCTTAAGGATCTTGATGAGAGAGGTATTATCCGTATAGGTGCAGAGGTTCGTGCAGGAGATATTCTTGTAGGTAAAGTTACTCCTAAGGGAGAGACAGAGCTTACAGCAGAAGAGAGACTTCTTCGTGCAATCTTCGGTGAGAAAGCACGTGAGGTAAGAGATACATCACTTAAAGTACCACATGGTGAGTTTGGTATAATTGTTGATGCCAAAGTATTTACAAGAGAAAATGGTGACGAGCTTCCTCCTGGAGTAAATCAGTCTGTTCGCATCTATATAGCACAGAAACGTAAGATTCAGGTCGGAGATAAGATGGCTGGTCGTCATGGTAACAAGGGTGTTGTTTCCAGAGTACTTCCTGTGGAGGATATGCCATTCCTTCCAAATGGTCGTCCTTTGGATATCGTACTTAATCCACTTGGTGTGCCTTCTCGAATGAACATTGGTCAGGTCCTTGAGATTCACCTTAGTCTTGCAGCAAAGGTTCTTGGATTTAATGTAGCTACACCGGTATTTGATGGTGCTCACGAGGGTGACATCATGGATACACTTGAGATTGCAAATGATTATGTCAATACACCTCTCAACCAGAAAGAACTCGAAGAGGCTCTTGCAAAGGCTGAGGAAAATGACGATATAAATGAGATAGAAAGATTAAAATCTGTAGTACCATTCGAGGACAAGTATGCTTCTATACTTGAGCCGGAGGTTATGGAATATCTCGTAACAAATAAAGATTACCGCAAGCAGTGGGAAGGAGTTCCAATCAACCGTGATGGAAAAGTTCGTCTCCGTGACGGTCGTACAGGAGAATATTTTGATGGTGCAGTAACAGTTGGATTCATGCATTACCTTAAACTTCACCACCTTGTTGATGATAAGATTCACGCACGTTCAACAGGTCCTTACTCACTTGTAACACAGCAGCCACTGGGTGGTAAAGCACAGTTCGGTGGACAGCGTTTCGGTGAGATGGAGGTTTGGGCGCTTGAGGCTTATGGTGCTGCATACACACTTCAGGAAATCCTTACAGTTAAGTCTGATGATGTAATTGGCCGTGTTAAGACATATGAAGCTATTATCAAGGGAGATAATATCTCAGATCCTGGTATTCCGGAATCATTCAAGGTATTACTTAAAGAGCTTCAGGCTCTTGCACTTGATGTTACAGTTCTCGATGAGGATGGCAATGAAGTTATTCTTGGTGAGGAAGTTGAAGAAAATGATGATGCAGATATCAAGCCATTGATTGATGGTGATGAAAACTTTGCATTTGGAAATGATGAGTCATTTGAGGCGGCTGGATTTACTGAAGGCACAGCAGAAGAACTCGAAGATGCTTCTTTTGAAGATGCCTTTGAAGAAGCTTTGACTATGCCGGATTTTGATTAGTTAAAAATTGCACAGCCCGTTTGGGCAAATGGAGGTTACTATGACAGAGACTAATGTAAGGGAAGAAAAGCACATAACTTACGATGCTATAAAGATTGGTCTTGCTTCACCTGAGAAGATCAGAGAATGGTCTCGTGGTGAGGTTAAGAAACCTGAGACAATAAATTATAGAACCTTAAAGCCAGAAAAAGATGGTCTTTTCTGTGAGAAGATTTTTGGACCAAGCAAGGACTGGGAATGTCATTGTGGTAAGTACAAAAAGATTCGTTATAAAGGTGTAGTTTGTGACCGTTGTGGAGTTGAAGTTACAAAATCAAGTGTTCGTCGTGAAAGAATGGGACATATTGAACTTGCAGCACCTGTATCTCATATCTGGTATTTCAAAGGTATACCTAGCCGCATGGGACTTATTCTTGATGTTTCTCCTAGAAACCTTGAGAAAGTTCTCTACTTTGCGTCATATATCGTACTTGAGACTCAGGATGGAACCGGTCTTCAGCAGAAGCAGGTTTTATCTGAGGCAGAGTATCAGGAAGCAAGAAGTAAATATGGTGATGCATTCCGTGTTGGAATGGGTGCAGAGTCTATCATGGAACTCCTTAAGAGTATCGACCTTGAAGAAGAGGCCGTTACTCTTAAGGCGGAACTTAAAGATTCATCAGGACAGAAGCGTGCCCGTATAATAAAGAGACTTGAGGTTATAGAGTCTTTCCGTGAGTCTAAAAACAAACCTGAGTGGATGATTCTTACAGTTGTTCCTGTAATACCACCGGATTTAAGACCTATGGTACAGCTTGATGGTGGACGTTTTGCAACATCTGATATGAATGATCTTTACCGCCGTATCATAAATAGAAATAACCGTCTTAAAAGACTTTTAGAGCTTGGTGCTCCGGATATCATTGTTCGTAATGAGAAGAGAATGCTTCAGGAAGCAGTAGATGCTCTTATTGATAACGGACGTCGTGGACGTCCTGTAACAGGACCTGGAAACAGACCACTTAAGTCACTTTCTGATATGCTTAAGGGAAAACAGGGACGTTTCCGTCAGAACTTACTTGGTAAACGTGTTGACTATTCAGGACGTTCAGTTATCGTAGTAGGACCAGAACTTAAGATTTATCAGTGTGGTCTTCCTAAAGAGATGGCGATAGAGCTCTTTAAGCCATTTGTTATGAAGGAGCTCGTATTTAATGGAACAGCTCATAATATTAAACAGGCTAAGAAGATGGTAGAGAAGCTTCAGCCGGAAGTATGGGATGTGCTTGAGGAGGTAATTCGTGAGCATCCGGTTATGCTTAACCGTGCCCCTACACTTCACAGACTTGGTATTCAGGCATTTGAGTCTACACTTGTAGAAGGTAAAGCTATTAAGCTTCATCCACTTGTATGTACAGCGTTCAATGCCGACTTCGATGGTGACCAGATGGCCGTACATCTTCCTTTGTCGGTTGAAGCACAGGCTGAGTGCCGTTTCCTTCTTCTCTCACCTAACAACTTATTGAAACCATCAGATGGTGGCGTGGTTGCCGTTCCTTCGCAGGATATGGTACTTGGTATCTATTATCTTACACAGGAGCGCCCAGGATATGTACAGTCAAGACTTGAAGATGTTATTCTTCCAGAACTTGAAAAAGCATTAGCAGATGCGGAAGGTGATAAAGATGCAATTAAGAAAGAAATTGCAGATGTTAAAGCTATTATAGATGGAACCGCAGATGACACTGTAGATAAGAGTAAATATCTCAGAAGTTTCAGATCACTCAGTGAAGCTATTGTTTCTTATGAGAATGGTGAGCTTACACTTCATGAGAGAATTAAGATTCGTAAAACTGGTGAGAACGAAAATGGTGAAGTTGAGGAGAGAATCGTAGAGTCTACTCTTGGTAGATTTATATTTAACGAGATACTTCCACAGGATATGGGATTTGTTGACAGAAGCAACCCTGAAAACTTCCTTAAACCAGAGGTTGATTTCCATGTTGGAAAGAAACAGCTTAAGCAGATTCTTGAAAAATGTATAGATGCTCACGGAGCAACTGATACAGCAGAGACAATGGACAGCATTAAGGCTCTTGGTTACAAGTATTCTACAAGAGCTGCCATGACAGTTTCTATTTCAGATATGACAGTGCCAGAGGCTAAGAAAGATATTCTTAACCAGGCTGAAAAGACAGTGGAAAATATTTCCCGTAAGTTCCGCAGAGGTCTTCTTACAGAGGAAGAGAGATATAAATCAGTAGTTAAAACATGGACTGAGGCTGATAATACACTTACAAAAGCCCTTATGGATGGTCTTGACAGATATAACAACATCTTCATGATGGCTGACTCTGGTGCCCGTGGTTCTCAGGCTCAGATTAAACAGCTTGCAGGTATGCGTGGTCTTATGGCCGATACATCAGGACGTACTATCGAGCTTCCTATCAAGTCAAACTTCCGTGAAGGTCTTGACGTACTTGAGTACTTTATTTCTGCACACGGTGCCAGAAAGGGTATGTCGGATACAGCACTTCGTACAGCCGATTCAGGATACCTTACACGTCGTCTTGTTGACGTTTCACAGGAACTTATTATCCGTGAGATTGACTGTTGTGCAGACAGAGACATGATACCAGGTATGGAGATTTCAGCAGTAGTTGATGGAAAAGAGACAATAGAGACTCTTGAAGAGCGTATAACAGGACGTTTCGTATGCCAGGATATGTATGATGATAATGGTGACCTTATTGTTAAGGCAAACCATATGATTACACCAAAGCGTGCAGCACGTATCGTTGCTACAAAAGAGATAGCAGAAAATCTCAGAACAGCTAAGGTTAAGATTCGTACAATGCTTACATGTAAATCACATGTTGGTGTATGTGCAAAATGTTATGGTGCCAACCTTGCTACAAGTGAGCCTGTACAGGTAGGTGAAGCTGTAGGTATTATAGCTGCCCAGTCTATCGGTGAGCCTGGTACACAGCTTACTATGCGTACTTTCCATAGTGGTGGTGTTGCCGGTGATGATATCACACAGGGTCTTCCTCGTGTCGAGGAGCTTTTTGAGGCACGTAAACCAAAGGGACTTGCTATTATTGCAGAGTTC
>JAFPDA010000084.1 GCA_017425575.1 Lachnospiraceae bacterium
AATGGAGGAGTTTATAAATGAAGATAAATCATAATATAACGGCACAGATAGCCAATGTAAATTTAAAAAAAGATGAGAGAAAGATAGGTTCTGTACTTCAGAAATTAAGTTCAGGATATAAGATTACAAAGGCATCAGACGATTCGGCAGGACTTGCCATATCAAATAAGATGCGTACACAGATAAGAGCACTTGAGCAGTCTTCAAGAAATGCAGAGGATGGAAGATCAATAATTGAGACAGCAGATGCTGCTCTTGGAGAAGTTACAAATATACTTCAGCGTATCAGAGAGCTTAGTGTTCAGGCTGCAAATGATACATATACCATTGATGACCGTGTTGCGGCACAGGATGAGATAGACCAGCTTCTGGATGAGGTTGACCGTATATCAAGTACTACAGAATTTAATGGAAAGAAACTTCTTGATGGCTCTTCGTCAAGGGCATTTGTGTGTGAGGACGGAACTAATAATCTGCCACCTGCAAGACCGATTTCGGTATCTATGGAGGTACCAGCAGGAGATTATAAATTTAAGATAGATGCTCAGGCAACACAGGCATCTGTTACTTTTAATTTACCAACTAATTATCCTGCTGAGATTATGGTGAATGATGTGACATTGAATGTGACAAGTGCACAGGATGCACAGACAAAGATTCTTGAGACATGTGATAAGATGAATATGAAATGTCAGTTTGGGGCACAATGTAAAATTACTACAAATACATATGGCTCTGACCAGAAGATTTCAGTAGTAGATAGTACAGGAACAAAACATCAGTCTGAAGGTAGAGATGCAAAGATAACACTTTATACAACATCGACAGATTCGAAGTTTGAATCAACAGCGAAATATACAGCTCATGGTAACAGTGTGGTTATAAGAGATAATGGTGGCTTTGAGATGAGAGTTGAACTTGCAAATACCACAGGTGATGTTAATCTTCATGTATATAATGCAGGATACATGGATATTCAGATTGGTGCAAATGAACATCAGAGTCTTTCTATGAATTTTGAGGAAGTATCGTGCAATTCACTTGGACTTAGAGATTCTGCTGGAACTGATACAATAAATGTATGTACACGTAAGGGTGCAGACAATTCTATTTTAAAACTTGATGATGCTATTAAGATAACATCAGCTGCAAGAGCAGAGCTCGGTGCTTATCAGAATCGTCTTGAAAGTACCAAATCAAGTCTTGATGTAAGCAGTTACAATATGACAAATGCAATGTCAAGAATTATGGATACAGATATGGCTGATGCAATGACAGAGTATACACAGCTTAATGTACTTCAGCAGGCAGCTACATCTATGCTTTCACAGGCAAACAGTAAACCGGAGCAGATAATGAGTATACTTCAGGGCATGTAATAATATTATCATGAGGAGAGAATATGGAAAAAGATGAGATAAGGGGATACTCTGCAAGAATATCACAGGCAAACAGCAGCGAGCTTGTTGTTATTATATATGAGCTTTTTATGTATAGTTTTGGCGAGGCGAAAGATGCATATGGGGCAGGCATGATTGAAGAGTCTGTTAAATATATGAGAAAAGCACAGGAATGTGTGGCTGAGCTTAGAAGAAGTTTAAATTTCAAATATGAGATATCTTATGAACTTGAACGTCTTTATAAGTATGTTAATGAGAAACTTGCTTTAGCTATCACAAAGAGACAGCCTGTAGATTTTGAATCTGTGGAGAATGTAATGCAAAAACTTGGAAAGTCTTTTGCAGAGATTGCAAAACAGGATAAAAGTGCACCTATAATGCAAAACTCCCAGAAAGTTTATGCAGGCCTTACATATGGAAAAAATTCATTAAATGAAGTATTCTTTGATAAAAATCAGGCTTCCAGAGGTTTTAAAGCATAGAATGTCTTGGGCTATGACATGACGCATAAAAATAAAAATATCTCCTCGAGGACACGCTTGCGCTTGGGCTCACCGTAATGGTACTAAACTCGCAACAGTCCTTACGGAGATATTTTTTGTTTTTATATATTTTCTTTAATCTTGGCTGCGACGATTTCCGGTGTTTCATCTATCTGGGCACTGTCTTTCTGAACCCATTTGATGTGTATGTTGTCATCATTATTTCTTGGAATAAGATGTACATGGAGATGGAATACTGTCTGGCCGGCAGCTTCACCATTGTTCTGAAGTACATTAAGTCCGTCATAATTAAAAGTTTTAATAATAGCATTTCCACATTTTTTAGCAATAGAAAATATTTTCTCACAATACTCATCCGGAAGTTCAAAAAGATTTGCGGCGTGAGTTTTTGGAAGAATTATTGCATGGCCTTTTGATGCAGGCGAGGCATCGAGGATAACCTTGAAGTCATCATCCTCATATATTGAGTTGGTAGGAATCTGACCATTTGCGAGTTTGCAGAAAATACAGTTGTCATCAGTGTGTTTTGTCATAATAAAAATCCTCCGTTTAAAATTTAAAAAGTTTATCAAAAATCTTTAATATCTTAAAGTCACCTTTTGCACTGAGAGCTCCGGACATAAATGAAGCCTCAAGTGTGGTAATACCATCAAGTATATTTTCGAAGACTGACTGTGTAGTCTTTATAAGCACGTTTGTGCGGTCGGTCTCGCCGTAATAACATTTGATTTCTTTACTGTCAGTCTCGATAACGAGAGTCTGGTTTAAATCTGTAAGCTGTATAGTAAAAGATAAAGCTATGTCAGCAATAGGATTATAATGTTCTTTCAGAATATCGATGTAATTTTTATGTGAAGGCTGTGAAGCAGTTTTCTCAGCAACTTCACTTTTGTCTTCAGTTTTATCACCCATCATATTTTTGAACATCTGAGTAAGTTCTTCGATATCTTCTTTCTGTTTTTTTACATAATTATCATTTGAGACATACATGGAGAGCTGTTCACTTTCCTGTGGTGTAAGGTTCATTGCCTTTGGCTGTGCAACATTTTCTATTACGGCACAGCTACTTGAAGGAAAAGAAATAATTTTCTTTGTAAAAGTCCTGTAAAATGTTTCAGCTTTCTTTTCTATAAGATATGCATAGTCAGTATTTGTCTCAAAATCCACAGTGTTATTTACATATGCATATATGCCTTCGCAAGGTCTTCCACCGAGTATTTCCCAGGCACGTATAAGAGTAGAATAAGCTTCTTTTTCTCCGTAGGTTGTGGAGATTACCACAGGCATCATATAAAGAGACTTAAAAGTATCTTTGTCACCGTATAACCAGCAGGCATCAAGAAACTGCTGCATGAGTCCTCCTATTCCAAGCCACTCTACAGATACTGCAAGTATTATTGCATCTGCCGTTTTTAATGTTTTTGGAAGAGCGGAGATACCACGCATATCTTCATAGAGATTATATTTTTTAACCTGTATATTTAATTCATCGAGAACCTCGCTTATCTTGCCCATAACATAATTGGTAGGATCTTCTATAAGACCACGTCCACCATAGTAAATATTTACCCTTGTCATATTAATGTTTGCCGTCCTTTGCTTTTGTAATCATTGTAATAATGAAGGTTATGATAAGACCTCCAATAAAGCCGCCGAAATGTGCGGCATTGTCAACACCCTGGCTTGTGAAGCCGCCATATAAACTTATAAATACCATAAAGGCAACTCTTTTCATATCTATGTTATGTGTCTTGTGCTGTTGTATAAGAATGACAGCTAAAAGTCCTCCCATCACTCCAAATATCGCACCTGATGCACCGACAGACACAACATAGTTATTTTGAAACATATTATAAACCATAGAAGTGCACCCTGCAATAATACCTGATAAAAAATAGATACAGGTATATTTCGGGTGTCCGATATACTGTTCTAGGTAGCTTCCGATAAAAAACAGTACAATCATATTATTGAAGATGTGGTCGATTCCTGAGTGGAGAAACATGTGTGTAAGTACTCTGTAGTACTCATGCATATTAAAAACCTCCATCCAGGAGATAGAGCCGATATCCTCAACCGGTATCCCGTTTATTGACCAGTTAAATATATCCGTAAGTAAAAATATAATTATATTTAATGATATCAATATAAGGTTTACATATATTTTTCGAGGATTAAACTCATCAGTGAGGTAAAATGTCTTTTTATCTGAGTGCATAGAAGTGGTATATTCAGATATAAGATAATTTTCTATAGGTTTTATAAGTCCACAGAATAATTTATCACAATTTTCATATGCTATAAGCTTTGCCTGTGAAGGTATTATTCTCCAGTAACTTTGGAAATTATTAAAGAGTCTGCCTGCGGAAGTGTCATCATCACTTATAAGTATATATAAAAAGTGATAATTCATACACCTTTTAGACTGCAGAAAATCTCTTATCTGGTATGAAATATGCTCAAACTGCTCTCGGCTGTATCTTATACCGCTGGTTTCATCCAGAGTGACTATCACATAGCCATGCTCTGTCTGATATTCCTCTGAAAATGTAATCTTTAAGTTTATATGAGGTTCTTTAGTGTTTATAGGGATTGTCTCAAACCCCATTGTTTCAAATATGGTACACAAATCACTATACATTAAGTAACCTCCTGCTGATATGCTGATATGCTGGTGTGCTGACACGTTGATAATTAGCATAATACCTTGTCTATTTTTCCATTGGACTTCGTTAACTTCAATCGACGATGCCACCGCATCGCCTCATTCCTCCGCCTTGCAGAATGAAAATTTATCCTGCGTGAAACATGTCGCCAATTAGCGTGGATTATACTAGGAATCATTATAACACACAGATAATATATGCGTCAAAAACGTTATCTTGTCGAAGGAAGTAAATATAAAGTAGATGAACTATACTGTTAAATTAACGTAAAAAGATATAGTATTTATTCGTAATTGTTCAGAACCCCATAAAAAAGCTGCTTTAGCAGCGATTAGCCTGTTTGCAGGCGTTCTGTGGCTTAGGTGGGTTCTGAATAGTTACAAAATAACAGATAATCAGCATCTGTGGAATGGAGGAATTACAATGAAAGATTTTTTGCAGGGTTACAACACAATCTACGCAATCGCGGCTATAGGCTGTATTACTATTCTGATGAAGAGCATTGCTGCTATAATTTACTATAGACTGACAGTTCAGTCTGAACAGATGAGTAAAGCAAAAAATAAGTACATTAAATCTGTGGTTGAAAGGATAAAAGCAACCTACAAATTAAAAAGAGAGATACATAATGCAGACTGTATTGTGGATAAAAGTATGCTTGACATGCATGTGTTTGGTATTTCTGTGGAAGGATGGAAAAATTTTGGAGCATATGGTGCAGGACTGATAGTTTTTTGCACTGTGGTATCTGTTGCAGGAGGAGTATATTATTCAATGCCGGATGAATGGATAATGGCAAATATATTTGTTGCAGGTTCAGTGCTGGCACTTGTAGTTTTGTCTGAGATTATATTTAAAAACAGGAGAAAGTACAGACTATTAAAATTTGAATTTGCAGATTATATCAATAATATACTGATTCCAAAATTTGAAAGAGAGTCACGCTATGATGAAGAATATAATGCTGAGTTAAAACAGGAAAGTTATAGTGATGATGAAGAAGAACAGGACGAGGAAGATATAATGTCTGAGGAAGAACGGATTAAGTTGTTTGAGGAAATAATGGAAGAATATTTGTAGGGGGATTCAAAATGGACAGGAGATATAGTATTTCAGATGCATCCAGACAGATTGAAGTTGAAAATCATGTATTAAGGTATTGGGAAGAGGAGCTTGGCCTTGCAATAGAGAGAAATAACAAAGGCCATAGATTTTATAAAGAAAGTGATATACATACATTAAAAATAATAAAAGATTTAAAAGAACAGGGATTTCAGCTTAAAGCGATTAAACTTCTTATGCCGGATCTTGAAAGAGTGAGGAGCATGGGACCACAGGAGATATATCAGCTCAGGGAGGAACTTAATCAGCAGGTAATGAATGAGGAGGAACCTGCTTCTTCAAATGAAAATATTAGTTCAATGCAGGTGGTATCCAATAATACTTCTGTACAGGGGAAGAGGACAAGCGAAGAGAAGTTCAGGCAGTTTGAAAAAATGTTAAGGCAGATGATAACGAGTATAGTAAATGAAAATGAAAAGGCATCTGAGGAGAGGATTTGTAAAGAGGTGAGCACAAGGTTGATGAAGGAAATGGATTATATAGTAAGAGAAAGAGAGGAGATTCAGGAGAAGCAGACAGAACTTTTAAAACAGATTCTTGAAGAGGTAAAGGGCAGTACACCGGTGAGTAATACCGTATCTGTTGCTCCACTACCGGCACCAACACCTAAGAAATTCAGGTCTGTAAATGGAGGAAAGACTTCACGAAGAGACAGAAAGACAAAAAAAGGAAAACTATTTGCGAAGACGGTCTGATAGTGGTATATTAATATGGTATGCTATAGCATATTTAGAAATATTTATAATACAAGTGTACCATATTAGGAGGACTACAGGAAATGGGTAAATTTCAGATTGAAAAATGTGGAGATATAGAAGGTTTGTATCTTATACAGCCGACTGTTTTTGGAGATGCAAGAGGATATTTTATGGAGACATATAACTATGAAGAATTCAAGAAAGCCGGACTTGATATGGTGTTTGTACAGGACAACCAGTCAAGTTCTACACATGGCGTTCTCAGAGGTCTTCATTATCAGAAAGAGCATACACAGGGCAAGCTTGTGCGTGTACTTTCAGGTGAAGTGTTTGATGTTGCCGTTGATATCAGAAAAGGTTCAAAGACATACGGTAAATGGTTTGGAGTTACTCTGAGTGCTGAGAAGAAAAATATGTTTTATATACCAGAGGGATTTGCACATGGTTTCTATGTAATATCAGAAACAGCGGAGTTTGCATATAAGTGTACAGATTTCTATGACCCTTCTTCAGAGGCAGGAATTATGTGGAACGATCCTACAATTGATATAAAATGGCCTATAAAAGATGGCGAGCAGCCAAATATTTCAGAGAAGGATGGAAAACATCCGGCTTTTTCTGATGATATCTTTTTAAATTATTAGGAAATGGGAGGCTGCTATGAAAAAAGTACTTATTACAGGCTGTAATGGTCAGTTAGGACGTTCTTTAAATACACTTTTAAAAGATACAGATGTAGAAATTGTAAACACAGATGTAGACACACTTAATATATGTGATTATGCTCAGGTAGATGCTGTGATTGGCAAGGAAAGACCTGATACAATCATAAATTGTGCTGCTCATACAGCGGTTGACAAATGTGAGACAGACAAAGAAAATGCAAGGCTGATAAATGCTGTCGGACCTGAAAATCTTGCAAAGGCGGCTGAAAAATATGGTGCCCAGATAGTTCAGGTATCTACTGATTATGTCTTTTCGGGAGATGGTGACAGGCCATATGTTGAGACTGATGAAGTGTCACCTAAGAGTGTCTATGGTGAGACTAAACTTGACGGAGAGAGAGCTGTTATGGCAGCAACAGACCGTTATTTTATAGTAAGAACAGCATGGCTTTACGGAGATGGAAATAATTTTGTAAAGACAATGCTAAGACTTGCAGATGAGCGTGATGAGATTACTGTGGTGTCTGACCAGTATGGAACTCCAACATCATCACTTGAGCTTGCGCGAATGATTCTCTATATTATAGAAAAGGGTGAGTATGGAGTATACCATGGCACATGTGAAGGAATGACAAGCTGGTATGAATTTGCCAAAGAGATTATGAGACAGGCAGGCAAGGGTGTTAAAGTTTCACCTGTCACAACAGCGCAGTATACAGCTACTGTTGCAGAGCGTCCTATGTATTCTGTCCTTGAAAATAAAAAGCTTAATTCTATGGGAGATTATAGAATGAAAGAATGGAAAGAAGCACTTACAGAATATATGAACGATTTTGGATTTGCAGATAGATAAAATGCGTGTTGCGTATTTTTCTTTGATAAAATATGTAGTATCTTGAAGTGAAGCGTATGTTTGAAAATATCGTATATGGCTGAATTTAAGAAAAAAACAACGACCATACAAGAGAATAACTCAAGTGTGGTCGTTATTTTTGTTGCATAATTTGCAATATGCACCTATTGGATTTATCTGATACCTATTTATCTGTAACAGTTATCTTGCAAGTATCTGTGCTACCATTCTCGATAGTTGCCGTTACGGTAGCAGTGCCAACACCAACAGCTTTTACTATACCTTTTGAAGATACAGTAACTATATTATTGTTGGAAGATTTAAAACTTGGTATCTCATCTGAAATACTTGGTCTTATAGTATACTGAAGCTTTTTGCTTGTGTCTAATGGCATTTTAAAGCGTGTTTTACTGAGTTTTACACTTACTGCAAGTGGAGTTACATCAACAGTAAATTTAAGAGTTGTAGTACTCTCCATGAAAAAGAAAACTCGTTCTTTAACTTTTACAGTAATTACAGCAGTGCCAACGCTTTTCCCAGTATATTCACATGAATTATCTTCTAAAGCTTTTACAGTAAGTATTGACTCATCAGAACTCTTATAAGTAATATCGCTGTCTGAAGGAACCTTATATACTGAGAGTATATCGCTTTTACCAACAAGAACTGAAGCAGAATCCTGTTTGATAAATGGTTCCTGAGATGAAGTGCTGAGACGTACATTCTGTCGTAAAGACTTATTATCAGAAGTATTTACATAAAAAGGCTCAGTTGCAGCAAATGCATTACTGCTAGGCAGCAGGATAACTGAAAGTAATGCTATCAATAAAAGAGCACGTGATGCTTTGCGCATGTTCTATTCCTCCTTCCAATAGATTTGACATCTTTTACTGTAATCAATATTCTTGTCAGAATATTGTCACAATAATATTTATTTTGACATAATTATTTCTCATTTTTATGTCAAAATATGTGGGTAAGTATGTTATAATGGACTGAGCTGAAAGCGAAGGATGCTTCTTGAACGATAGTTCAAGAAGAGAAATACTAGCGAAGGATGCTTCTTGAACGATAGTTCAAGAAGAGAAGTAATAGAAAAATGTTACATATATAGGAGGACTTTATTATGCAGAGTATATTAATCGCAGATGACAATCCGGATATCACAGATATTTTATCTGTTTATGTGAAAAAAGAGGGATACGAACCTATAATAGCCAAAAACGGAATTGAAGCAGAGTCTATATATGAAGAAAAGAAACCGGCAGCAATACTCCTTGATGTGATGATGCCTTTGAAGGATGGTTATGAGGTTTGTAGAAATATAAGAAAGAAATCAAGTGTGCCAATTATTCTTATTACTGCCCGTGGGGAGGATTATGATAAGATAATGGGACTTGATATTGGTGCAGATGATTACATAGTTAAGCCTTTTAGTCCGAGTGAGGTGATGGCAAGACTCAGGGCAGTGCTTAGAAGGTTTAATGCCACAGAAGTATCAGAGAATACAGATACTATTCTCAAACTCAAAAATATGGTAGTAAATCTTGAGGAGTATTCATTCTCTGTTGATGGAAAGAAAATTCCTCTTACTAAAAAAGAGATAGAGACCATGTGGACTCTTGCGAGCAATCCAAACAAGGTATTTACAAGGGATAACCTTCTCGACAGTCTGTGGGGATATGATTATTTTGGAGACAGCCGTACGGTAGACTCACATATAAAGAGGCTTCGTTCAAAGATTGACACAGTAGAGCATCCGGACTGGGCAATAAAGACTATATGGGGTGTTGGCTACAAGTTTGAAGTTACAGAATAATTAATATTCTCTCGGAGTTTTAAATGAATATAAAGAAGACAATATCAGTGCAATTTGCCAGAAAAAATATTATAAAGAAGTTGAGAAGGAATGATATAGCTGTAAAGATATATCTGTCTTTTGCAGTTGTACTCGCTGTTTCAGGATTATTGATAGGAATTATTTTTATACAGTTATATAAAAATAATTATATAAAATCTTATACAGACCTTCTTGTAAATCAGGGAAAGACAATATCTGTAAGAATTGCAAAACTTTCTTCAAAGGACAGGTTGGAACAGTTCTTGCGATATTCTAAATATGTAGACGAACTTGAAAATGCAGAAAATACAGATATATGGATAGTCTCTAATGAGGATGCAGATGAGCCATTAGAGGAAGATTATACAAATGCATCACCTACAGACGGCTCTCTTACTCCTGAGATGTATGAGGTTATAAAGGATGCCTATAAAGGCAAGATTTCTTCAAATGCAAGCTATGATGATGTGTATGGAATGACGATACTGAGAGTTGCAGTACCTGTTTATAATAAGAAAAATAAAGAAGTAAATGGTGCAATAATGATGATATCCATGATTGATAAACAGACTATGGGTATAGATAAAGGGATATACCTTATGGTTATAAGTATATTTTCAGCATTTATTTTATCTTATGTTATTGCATTTGGGGCGTCTAAATATCTTTCTAAGCCGCTTAAAAAACTGAGCAGGGACATAGACAGGATATCACAGGGGGATTATATATATATGATTCCTAAAAATACCAGGACACAGCTTGGAAGGTTAGAGGCAAATCTGAATATAATGGCTAAAAAGCTTGGAAAGGCTGAGGAAGAAAGACAGAATCTTGACCAGGTAAGAAGAGATTTTTTTGCCAATGTATCACATGAACTTAGAACTCCTATAACTGTAATGCGGGGGTATGCGGAAACTCTGAATGATGGGGTTATCACAGATACTGCAGTTATAGAAGATATGTACCAGAGAATGCTCTCTGAATGTCAGGGAATGGAGAGACTGGTTGGTGATTTGTTTATACTTTCAAAAATGCAGAATCCTGATTTTGAGATAGAGAAGGAGCCTGTAAGTCTTATGCAGGTGTTTGGGGATATAAACAGAAGTGCCAGAATGATAGGAAAAGAAAAAAATATAAAATTTGTCAGCGAATTTCCAGAAGAAGATCCATGTCTTATGCTTGGAGACTATGGCAGGCTCAGGCAGATGTTTATGGTAATCATTGACAATGCAGTAAAATTCTCTGATGAAAATGGAGAGATATCTATAAAGATATGGAAAGATAATGGAAGGCTTCATGTAAGCATATCGGATAATGGTGTTGGCATCTCAGATGAAGAGCTCCCATATATCTTTGAGAAGTTTTATAAATCAAAGCTTAAGCAAAATGAAAAGGGTACAGGTCTTGGTCTGATGATTGCTAAACAGATTGCTTTAAGACATAATGGAGATATTAAAGTTGAGAGTCAGAAGGGTGCAGGCACAACCTTTTATTTTGAATTTGAAGAGTGTGAAATGCCGGAAGATTTCTATTGATTAAAGATGGTAAAAAAAGGCATAAATTATATAAATTTTTAGTTGTATTTTTAATTAAAAGTGTATATAATAGTATTAACAAAAAGCAAAGAAAGTGCCTGGGGTGTTCGATAATCTTGATATTTTGAACCTACACTTATTAAAAGGGATTCTTATATTTCTGTAATGATGTCAGGCCCTCTCAGAATGGAAGGCAGATTTGCAGATGCGGTTGCCCACCTAGCTTCTAGCTAGGACTCAAAATTCAGGAACCGGCATTTTGGGTTTTGCTTTGAAAGTAAGAGCTATCATTTGATAGCTCTTTTTTTGGGTTATAGGAAACTTTGTTTTATAAAGCAAAAAATGCTCTGCGGGGACGCGCTGTTTGCGGAGAAGAATTTAATTGCTTCGCAATATCACGACAGTCCCTTTGTTTTTTCATTTTTTTAATGTATATCCAGCAGTTTATCTATTGCCTCCTGAAGATTAGGGTTTTTTCTGTATGCATTTATAAGTTCGATTTCGTGTGTAGAATATTTTTCTGAGGGGTCACTTTCTGCTGTATTTTCTATAAGCAGTTTTTCGTTAGTTTTTTCTGAGTCTTCTGACGATTTTTTATATCCAAAGGTTTCAAGAATATATTCAATATGATAAAGTCTGCACAAAAGCATAAGTGTATCAGCACTTGGCTGTGTCTGACCGCTTTCCCATCCGTATATTGTTTTGATGGCGGCTGTAACGTTATTTTCTTCAAGATAAGTCTGAACGTCCTGCACAGATAGTTTATTCAGTTTTCTATAATATTTTAATTTCTCAGCTATTTTCGGGTTTTTCATCGTTTACAACACCTCTTTTCGTTATTCTTTTTCCATAGTAGCAAAATAAAAATAATACTGTCAAGAAACTCTTGTCTAATATAATTGTTTTGGCAAGATACAGTTACTGTACACATACAGGCTTGACACTTGTTGTCAGCCTTTGGTTATTTATCAGAAAGAAATTTGCAATTCTTGGTAAACGAGGATATAATGACTATGTTACTATAAAATTCTCTTTTAACAAGATAAAAATTTCATGGAGTGATTAAAGATAAAATGAATGTTACAAAAAACGTAATTAAATACATAAATGATAATTATTTGTCTGTGGAGGAAATATCCAAAGCAACCGGAGTTAATGAACGTCTTCTTTTAGACAACGAACACAGAGCTTTAAATGCAACGGAATTTTTGGAAATATGCAGTTATCTTGACGTAGATCCAAAATGTTTTGACATGAGGCTGAACTATGATTAAGTATAAGTGTTACGGAAATCATGACATTTCAAAGAAGATAAATGTTGATGAGCTTAAAGTTTCGGAGAGAATATATACACCTATAAAGTCAAGTGAGTGCCCGGTGTGCAAAAGCCGTGGGCATGTGGTGGCAGAGTCACAGATATATTGGTGTAACACTTGCAGAGTTCCTGTTTACAGTGATGAAAAGTGTGACTGCTGTGGTGGGAAAGTAAGAAAGTTTGCAAAAGACTGTCGTGTAGTTTTTCCGGAAGAAAAATTGCTGCTTGAAATAATACTAAATAAGCCTGTTGGAAGTCTTAATGAAGCTTCGGTGTGGAATGGAAGTGGAAATATATTTTTTGTGGATGGAAAGAGAATTGCATTTTCAATAGCAGCCCTAAAAGAACTTGATACTGACAAAATCCGTGAAAAATATTATGAAAATGAAAAAAATATTGATTACAGTTCATTTAATGAGATGGTAGACAGATTTGTTAAGGCAAACCATAAACGTTTTAAAGAGACTGAAGAAGAGGCAGTAAGTTATATACAGAAAAAGATGTCAGGTTACAGGCTTGATGAGATGTTTATATCTTTCAGTGGTGGAAAAGACTCTACGGTTGTTGCAGATCTTGTTTCAAGAGTTGCTGCCGGGAGTCAGGGGATTCTTCATATATATGGAGATACGACGCTTGAATTTCCTGAAACTTACAGATATGTGGAAGAATATAAAAAGACATATCCAAAGAGGCTTATGTTTTCTTCAAGAAATAAAGAGAAAGATTTCTCAAAACTTTGTAAGCTCATAGGCCCTCCAAGCAGAGTTATGAGATGGTGCTGTACTATTTTTAAGACAGGCTCTCTTAACAGAAAAATAGAATCACTGTTTAAGAAAAATCCAAGAGTGCTTGCTTTTCAGGGAATAAGAAGAAGCGAATCTGTAAGCAGAAGTAAATATGACAGAGATTCGTATTCGTCAAAGATTGGAAAACAGGAAGCGGCTGCGCCTATCATAGACTGGTTTGATTTTGATGTATGGCTGTATATTCTGACAACAGGAATAATATTTAACCGTGCATACAGACTGGGATACACAAGAGTTGGATGCTGGTGCTGTCCCAATAATAGTACATGGTCAGAGTTTCTTTCAAAGATACATATGCATGAGCAGTATACAGAATTCAGGCAGATGCTTATAGATTTTGCAGAGAAAGTTGGAAAGCCTGATCCTGAAGTATATGTTGACAATGGAAACTGGAAAGCAAGACAGGGTGGCAATGGTCTGGATTTTGCAAAAAATTCCATTGTAAATTATACGCCATGCGTAAAAGAAAAAGATGCATTTAACTATACGCTTAACAGACCTGTAAGTGATGAGTTGTATGAACTTTTTAAACCTTTCGGAAAAATTGACAGATATATGGGAAATTCAAGACTTGGAGAAATCTGTATATTAAGTGAAAATAATGTCCCGATACTGAGACTTCAGGGAAGACCAGGGGGAGTTGAGTTAAAAGTTATAGTAGAGCAGCCTGCACTTTTAAGGGTTAAAAATACAGACGAAGCCAAAAGAAAAATAGACTGTCAGATTACAAAATATCAGATGTGTATTGGATGCAGGGCATGTGAAAGTGTATGTCGTTTTGGTGTTATAAAAGTATCGGGAGAACAGTCAAATACACTATATCAGATTGATGATAAAAGATGTATGAAATGTCAGGAGTGTGTTGACCATTTTACAGTTGGTTGCTATATGCGTAAGGTGCTTGCAATAAAGAGATAGAAAGGTGCTTGCGAAACTTGATTTTATAACGTTTTTATAGCGCCTGAATATGTTCTTTGTTAATTATTTACAAGTTATATAGGTTTTGAAGAGTTTCGCAATTGTTTAAAAAAATAGAGATGAATTAACATGAGGTGAGAGATGGGTAAAAATATTACTTTAAAGGGACACAGCAGTTTTGGTATAAGGGAAGGGTGGCTCACAAAAGGAATAGCTGCTGTCTCTGAAAATCCATTATTGTTTTCAAAGGAAAATAATGATGGAGCTGACATACTTGGAGTGGGTTCTGCTATGGCGAAGGCTATAAGATACTGGCTTATAGTTACGGGACTTGCAGAGAGTTATTACGAGACGGTAAATGGAAAAAAGAGAAGCCTCATAAGACTTACAGAGCTTGGAAAAATGGTATATGAGCATGATATGTATATGGAGAATACAGGAACTTTATGGGCTCTTCATTATAATCTTGCAACGAATTATGAAGGTGCTACGGTGTGGAGTGTGTTTTTTAATACATTTGAAAATGAAAAATTCAGCAGGGCAGGTATGTCTGAGACAATCTATGAAATTCTGTGCAAAAATCTGGATGAGGAAGAGATTGCGGTTAAGTCGTTAGAGAATGACTGCAGTGTGCTTTTACAGATGTATGTAGGAGAATATGCGACAAACACAGACCCTGAGGATAAAGCACATTGTCCGTTTATGGAGCTTGGTATAATAGGCAAACGCAGAAATCAGTATAAGAGAGAGTATGTGAGGGCAGACAGGATAGATGCTCTTATAGTCTTTTTTGCAATAAGAAAATACCTTGACAGGAATATGGATGAAAATCTTACAGACAAAGAGAGAGAAAGTGTAAGCATAGAAAATCTTCTTTCTGCACAGGACAGTCCCGGCAGAATTTTCGGGCTCGACAGAATAACTCTGAATGATAATCTTGATACTCTTGAGGAGTGTGGCTATATACATATAGACCGAACAGCAGGCCTTGATACTGTATATATAACAGAAACTGCTCCTGACAGTGCAGATAAGATAATGCAGATTTATTATAAAGGAAAATTAAAAGATGAAACTTAGTGATATTGTTAATATAAATGAAAAATTTCAGACATCTGTTAATCTGAAATTTGATATAGATAAGAAAAATAAGGTGAGAGA
>JAFPDA010000085.1 GCA_017425575.1 Lachnospiraceae bacterium
AAATGGAGGAAATATACTATGGCAATCAATTTAAAGGGAAGAAACTTTTTGACATTGAAGGATTTTACTCCTGAGGAAATCGAATATTTGGTAGAACTTTCGGCTGAGGTTAAAGATAAAAAGAAGAAAGGCATTCCTGTTGACAATTACAGAGGAAAGAATGTAGCGCTTATATTTGAAAAGACAAGTACACGCACACGCTGTTCATTTGAGGTGGCTGCCCATGATATGGGAATGGGAGTTACATATCTTGACCCACAGGGCTCACAGATTGGCAAGAAAGAGAGCATAGCTGACACAGCAAGAGTGCTTGGCCGTATGTTTGACGGAATTGAATATCGTGGCTTTGAGCAGACTATAGTTGAGGAACTTGCAGAGTATGCAGGTGTGCCTGTATGGAATGGTCTTACAAATGAATATCATCCTACACAGATGATTGCAGACCTGCTTACAATACGTGAACATCTTGGAGATTTTAAGGGACTTAAATTTGTTTATATGGGAGATGCCCGTTACAATATGGGTAACTCACTTATGATTGCATGTGCAAAAATGGGAATGCACTTTACAGCATGTACTTCTAAAGAATATTTTCCTAATGAGGAGCTTGTGGCTCAGTGTCAGGAATATGCGAAGGCATCAGGTGGAACTATTGCTCTTACTGAGGATGTTGAGAGCGGAACAAAAGATGCAGATATACTCTATACAGACGTATGGGTATCAATGGGTGAGCCTGATGAAGTATGGGCAGAGCGTATAAAAGCACTTTCACCATATCAGGTAAATAAAAAAGTTATGGACAATGCTTCTGACAAAGCAATATTTATGCATTGTCTGCCTGCTTTCCATGACCTTAAGACAAAGATTGGAAAAGAAGTTTATGAGAAATTTGGCTTGAGCGAACTTGAGGTTACTGATGAGGTATTTGAGTCTGATAAGTCAGTTGTTTTTGATGAGGCTGAAAACCGTATGCATTCAATAAAGGCTATTATGATGGCTACATTAGGTGTAGAGTAGTTGGGATGATTGATTATGAAAACAAAGATATTGAAAGCTCTGATGGAGTCTGATACAGAATTTGTATCAGGCCAGAGTTTATGTGGAATGCTCGGTGTTACAAGACAGGCTGTATGGAAAAATATAACACAGTTAAAGGAGGCAGGTTTTGAGATAGAGTCTGTTACCAACAAGGGTTACAGGCTTGTGAAAACACCGGATAAGTTATATGCTCCATATATAGAAAGTATGCTTAAAAGCGAATGTGTGTGTGACAGTGTACAGTGTTTTGAAACTATTGACTCTACCAACATAAAAGCAAAACAGCTTGCAGAGGCAGGCGAAAAAGAAGGAAGTCTGATTGTTGCGGATAAACAGACTGCCGGACGTGGAAGAAGGGGGAGAAGCTGGGATTCAAAATCAGGAACCGGGATTTTTATGTCTCTTATACTGAGACCGGATATCCCACCTGTGAATGTATCGGGTATTACACTTGTTGCTGCAATGGCGATTGCCCGTGCCATAGAAAATGTATGTGTTATAAAGGCACAGATTAAGTGGCCAAATGATATTGTTCTTGGCAAAAAGAAAATTTGTGGTATACTTACGGAGATGAGTTCCGAGATGAATTATGTTCATTATGCAGTTGTAGGTATTGGAATAAATGTAAACAATGAAAAGTTTGATGAGAAGATAGAGGATACAGCCACATCTATCTATCTTGAGACAGGTGTTCGTGTTGACAGGGACAGGCTGGCAGCAGAAATCATGAACTGTTTTGATGTATATTACAGGAGATTTATTGAGTCTAAGGGACTTGAACCGCTTGTCGAAGAATATAATTCAATGCTTGCAAATTTAGATAAAGAGGTAAAAGTGCTTTTTGGTCTCGCTGAGGATTATGATGAGGACAAGGCAAAATGTGGAATTGCCAGAGGAATAGACAAAGATGGAGCTCTTATTGTAGAAACTAAATTGGAGACTTTGCATGTTGTTTCAGGTGAGGTTTCAGTCAGGGGGTTATATGGATATGTCTGACAATACAGTTATTTTGTGTGCAGCAAGTGCATATGAGGAAAAATATTATCTTAATCAGGAATTTTCAAATCTTCCTGAAGCAATAAAAGAGGAGCTGCAGATTATGTGTGTTTTATACACATCAGATGTCGGAGGTATTCTGACACTGCAGTTTGATGAACAGGGAAATCTGTTTATGAATGTGACTTCAGAAGAGGATGATTTTTTCTTTGATGAGATAGGAAGTGTTTTAAAGATAAAGCAGATACAGTCAGAAAAGAGAGAACTTCTTGGATCTCTGGAACTTTATTATAGAGTTATGTTCCTGGGAGAAGATGGGGCTGCACTTTTGGAAGAAGAATAAAAGTAAGAATGTGAGGATAAATAGATGTTATTAGCAGTTGATGTGGGAAATACAGACATATCATTTGGTATATTTGAGGGAGAAAAACTTACGACAAAATTCAGATTTACAGTAAAGGTACCGCGTACGTCTGATGAGTACGGTGAATTGCTCTGCAACATTCTTGAGCAGAAAGGTTTTAAACCTAATGATATATCAGAAGTTATAATTGCTTCAGTAGTTCCCAAGATGATGTATTCTTTTACAAGTGGAATAATAAAATATCTGAAGTGTCAGCCTATCGTTGTTGGAGCCGGTATAAAGACCGGCATAAAGATTGAGACGGCAAATCCAAAGGAGATAGGACCGGACAGAATAGTAGATGCTGTAGGAGCGTACGAGATATACGGGGGACCTGCTATAGTTGTTGATTATGGCACAGCTACAACATATGACCTTGTCACTGCAGACGGCTGTTTCCAGGGTGGAGTTATAAGTCCTGGCGTGAGAATATCTGCAGATGCACTCTGCAATAACACAGCTAATCTTCCAGAGATAGAAATAAAATGTCCTGGTACTGTTATAGCAAAGGAAACTATATCATCTATGCAGGCTGGTCTTTTCTATGGAACTATTGGTCAGACTGAATATATAATACGCAAACTCAAAGAAGAGTCTGGTCTTATGGATGCTAAGGTTATAGCGACAGGAGGTCTTGGAAAGGTTATATCAGAGAGTACATCAGAGATAGATGTCTATGATGCAGATCTCACACTTAAGGGACTTCAGATAATTCATAGTAAACAGAAAAAGGCATAATTTCAGGCTGGAGATTTTAATGAGTGGATTTTATATTGGAAATGTTGAGATAAAAGACAATTTAGTTCTTGGACCGATGGCAGGGGTTACCGACCTGCCTTTTCGCATATTATGCAAAGAGCAGGGAGCAGACCTTTTATACACTGAGATGATTAGTGCCAAGGGCATATTTTACAATAACAAAAATACAGAGCAGCTGTGGAAAATTGATGACAGAGAACATCCCATAGCCCTTCAGCTTTTTGGTTCTGACCCGAAGCTTATGGCTGATATGGCTGCAAGGATAGAAGAGAGAAATTTTGATATTCTTGATATAAATATGGGTTGTCCTGTACCTAAGGTTGTAAATAACGGTGAGGGCTCAGCTCTTATGAAGACACCGGAGCTTGCCGGGAAGATAATAAAGGCAGTATCGTCAGCTATAAATAAACCTCTTACCGTAAAGTTTCGCAAAGGTTTTAATGATAGTGATATAAATGCCGTAGAGTTTGCAAAGACAGCAGAGGATAATGGTGCAGCAGCCATAGCGGTACACGGAAGAACCAGAGAACAGTATTATGGTGGTGATGCTGACTGGGATATAATACGTCAGGTAAAAGAGGCTGTCACAATACCTGTTATAGCCAGTGGAGATATCTTTAATGCCGAGGATGCAGTAAGATGCGAAAAGGAAACCGGCTGTGATGCACTTATGATGGCGAGAGGAGCCAGAGGAAATCCATGGCTTTTCAAACAGATAAAGCATTACAGAGAGACAGGTGAGCTTTTGCCAAAACCTTCAGTAGATGAGGTTTTGGATATGATACTTCGTCATGGAAAGATGCAGGTTGAATTTAAAGGAGAGCTGATGGGGATGCGTGAGATGAGAAAGCATGTAGCATGGTATACCTCGGGATATCACGGTTCGGCAGCTATACGGAGAAAGGTTAATGAGGTAGAGACATATTCAGACCTTGAGAGATTATGTGAAGATGCAAGAAAACAGTTCAGTCTTTGATTGAAATAATAAAAAGTCTGTTGTATAATACGGCTTATATAAATATGCAAGTACATTTAGAGAAAGGAATGTTTATTTAGATTATGTATGCAGAGAAAATAGAGAACTTGAAGAAAGAAAAAGATTTTGTTATATTAGCACATTATTATGTTGATGGTGAGGTTCAGAAGGTTGCGGATTATGTAGGTGATTCTTTTTACCTTAGTAAGGTTGCAACACAGGTATCTGCAAAGAATATTCTTTTTGCAGGTGTGCAGTTTATGGGTGAGAGTGCTAAGCTTTTAAATCCATCAAAACATGTATATATGGCAGATGATACAGCGGATTGTCCTATGGCACATATGGTTACTCTTGAGCAGATAGCAGAAGTTCGTGAAAAATATGATGATGTTGCAGTTGTGTGTTATGTCAATTCAACAGCCGAGATTAAATCTGCATCAGATGTGTGTGTCACATCTTCAAATGCCGTAAAGGTTGTAAAGAATATTAAGAATAAGAGAATATATTTTATTCCTGATAATAATCTTGGTCATTATGTGGCTGAGCAGGTTCCAGAGAAAGAGTTTATATTCTGTGACGGTTTCTGTCATGTACATAAGAGTATTGATAAGGCGCTTGTAGAGGCGGCAAAGAAACTTAATCCGGATGCACTTGTGCTCACACATCCAGAATGTACAGCAGATGTACTTGAGATTTCCGACTTTATTGGAAGTACATCAGAGATTCTTGATTATGCTACAGAGAGTGATTGTAAGAAATTTATTATATGTACAGAGATGGGAATATTTTTCCAGCTTGGAGAGAGCAATCCTGATAAGAAATTCTTCTCGGTTGGACACAGACAGTTTTGTCCAAATATGAAGAAGGTTTCTATTGAAAAGGTTATCTCAGTTATGGAAAATCCAGAGAATGAAGTAATCTTAAGCGATGACATAATGGAAAAATCATGTATTCCATTACAGAAAATGCTTGAGCTTGCAAAATAAATATAGAGAGGAAATTAAAAAAATGGCAAATCCAATAGTAACATTTGAAACAACAGCGGGTGTTATCAAAGCAGAGCTTTATCCAGAGATAGCACCAAATACAGTAAACAATTTTATATCTCTTATAAACAAAGAGTTTTATGATGGTCTTATTTTCCACAGAGTTATCAAGGGATTTATGATTCAGGGTGGAGATCCTGAAGGTGTTGGTATAGGTGGTCCCGGCTATTCTATCAAGGGCGAGTTTGCAATGAATGGTTTTGAAAACAATCTTGCACATACAGAGGGTGTGCTTTCAATGGCACGTTCACAGATGCCAAATTCAGCAGGTTCCCAGTTCTTTATTATGCATAAAGATGCACCACATCTCGATGGCCAGTATGCAGCTTTTGGAAAAGTTACAGAGGGTATGGATGTTGTAAATGCAATTGCTGAGACAAAAACAGATTATTCAGATGCTCCATTAGAGCCACAGATGATGATAAAGGTTACTGTTGATACTCAGGGTGTAGAGTATCCGGAACCAGAGAAGTGCTAATGGAAAAATATATTTTGTAACGCAAAAAATAAAAATATCCACATAAGGACACGCTTGCGCCTGGGCTCGCTCTTAGCAGAACTAAATTCGCAACATTCCTTTTGTGGATATTTTTTGTTTTTGGTTAGCTGCTTTAAACAATATATAGAAATCGTTTTGTGGATGTTAATAATATTTACACAACTTTGAAAAAGTAAAGCTGTTAAGTTTCATAAAAGTCAATCTCAAATTCTATCATATAATCCACGGTAATATATACGAATTTGACAACATATAATACTTAGGATAAAGTATTACATTGTTTGAAATGTTTAGCGTCTTGTTGTTTGATTATAAAATTAGATGTGACAGTCAGGGGACATGCAGTTGTTATCAAGATGGGAGAAATATATGAAGAGAAAAATAGTGGGAATTACAGTAGTAATTATGAGCTTGTTTTTGTCTTTTCTTGTTGTAGAGGCTGACAAGAGAGGATACATTACCGATGGTGAGACAGAGGCAATGTCTGAGCATAATTATCTGGTTATAAGTACACTGCCTGCTGCAGAAAAAACTGCTGTAAAAGTAACGGAGGCATCAAAACTGGCGATAAAGCCAGAACCGACAGCAAAGCCAAAAGCAAAAATAAAATCAGAACCAACAGTAAAGTCAAAGGACACACCAAAACCTGTATCGAAATTAGTGTCACAAGATAAGAGGAGCTCATCTGTTAAAAAGTCTGATAATGAGCCTGAAGTAAAGGTCCTTATTATGAATAATGGATTTGAAAGTCTTTATCATGACAAAGTTATAATTACCTGTGCAAATGATTTTAGTGTGACATGTGGCAAAAAGAAAACAAAATATAAAGGTGGCAGGAAGCTTGTCTACAGAATGTCTAAAGATAATCTCAAAAACAAAAAGGTGACTGTTACCTCAGATAAAGGAGCAAGACTTAGAATAATGTCCGTAAACAGGAAAGATATACATCCTATGTATAGAGGAAGTATTGATGTTAAGTGGAGTAAAAATGGATATCTTTTGATAAACAAACTTCCGATGGAGCAGTATCTGTATGCAGTTATTCCTAGTGAAATGACAACTTCAAGCCCGCTTGAAGCACTTAAAGCCCAGGCTGTATGTGCAAGAAGTTTTGCATATAATCAGATAAAAGATGGAAGATACGAGGAGCTTGGAGCAGACCTTGATGATAGTGTGTCATGTCAGGTATACAACAATGTTCCTGAAGATGATAAGTCCAGAGAAGCTGTTGATATGACAAGAGGAAGGGTTATGACCCAAAGTGGTGAGGTTGTACTTGCGTATTATTTTGCAACGTCATGGGGATATACAGCTGATGGAGGGGATGTATGGGGGAATAATATTCCATATATTAAAGCAAAACCACAGGTGAGTGACAA
Organism: Lachnospiraceae bacterium; assembly: GCA_017425575.1. Classification (GTDB taxonomy): domain Bacteria; phylum Bacillota; class Clostridia; order Lachnospirales; family Lachnospiraceae; genus Butyribacter. The sequence goes on from JAFPDA010000085.1 coordinate 7,097, forward strand.
CAAACTTAGAAAAGCACAAAAAAGCATTGGCGATTTGTCAGACGAAGACGATTTTAGAAGTTTTATCTCAGATTCGGCTATAACTACATATGACAGTGGTGAAAACTGGTATAGGTGGAGCGTTACGTTTAATGCTAAAAAACTTAGTTCAAGGATTGATTCAGCTCTTTATTCATGTTACCTGAGCAATCCGGATAAAGTGCTTACCCAGAGAAAAAATGGTTCTTATGTATCTAAGCCTTTAAAGAGTCTTGGACAGATAAAAAAGATACGGGTTGAAAAGAGAGCAGAGAGTGGACTTGTTACAGAACTTGTTATTATTGGAAAAAATAATGTTGTAAAGGTATGTAACCAGTACAATATAAGAAAAGTTTTAGCTCCTGTTTATGAGAATGTGAAAGGGTTAAATGGTTCAGATGTAAATTCAGCCTATGGACTGCTTCCAAGTGCAGCCTTCTATGTTGATGATATGACCACAGAGAATGGTATTGAATTCAGATTTACAGGTGGTGGATTCGGGCACGGTGCAGGAATGAGCCAGACAGGTGCTATTGCTATGGCAGAGCAGCATAACAAATATAGTCAGATACTGAAACATTACTTTGAAGGAGTCAGAATAGAAAAAATAGTATGATGAAAGTTCAGCCTTGAAATTTACTTTTTCAAGGCTGAATTTATTATACATAAAAGAGTGCAAAAAAAATATATTGACAAATATATCGGACGATAATATATTTAAAGCATGATATATCATATAGCGATATATCATAGAGAGATATATCAGCAAAGGAGTGATACGATGCCAGTTACAGATGCCCCTTTAACAGAGGCTTTTTACTATATTTTGTTAGCGTTGCGAAAACCAAAACATGGATACGGAGTTATTCAGGAAGTGGAAGAACTCACAAATGGAAGAGTTCAGTTAGGTGCGGGAACCTTATATGGTGCGCTTCAGTCACTTGAAAAGAGAGGCTGGATCGAGATTTACAGTGCCGATGAATCATCGAGAAAGAAGAAAGAATATATAATAACATCTCTTGGAGAAAAAGCTTTTCATAAGGAACTTGAGAGGCTGAAAGAACTTGTTGGTAATGGCAGACTGATGGAGGAAGATAAGAATGGTTAAATACAGATTATACCTTGATAAAGATAAAGAATCTATATGGCTAAATGAAATGGCAGATAAGGGTTTTGCAATGACAGGCTTCTACGGTGGTTTTTATAAGTTTGAACAGTGTGAAAAAGGTGAGTATGCATACCAGATAGATTTTAAACAGAATTTCTTTTCAGTACCGGAGGATTACAGGGAGATTATGGAGGAGTCTGGTATAGAAATTGTAGATACCTGGGGATTCTGGGTGTTTCTGCGCAGACTGAAATCAAAGGGTGAATTTGAATTGTATACAGACATAGATTCCAAGATAGAACATTATAAGAAAATTCTTATGTTGCTTAAAATAGTAACGATAATTGAGATATTATGTATGTTCACAGAAGTGTATTGTGCTGCACGCAGTGAAAGTATTGCTATATGGGGTATTGCTGTATTTATAATTGCAGTAGTAATGTCATTTATAAAGATTACACTTCATACAAGTGATAAGATTAGGAAGCTGAATGAGCGCAAAACGGGAATAAAAGAACCCTACAACAGAAATATATCAGGATTTCTTATTGTGGGATTATTTGTTAACGGTGGTGCTATGATGGTAGATGATTATTTTTCGGAACCTGTTATTATGACTATACAAATTTTTGCTATTATATTGATGCTTGTAGGAGTATATCGAACAATGAGATGGCAGGCTGAGTCATAAATAAAAAAGACAGTATGCATTAAAAGATTAGTGCATACTGTCTTTTTTATCTGGAGAAAGAATATAATTTAAGATTCCACCAAAAAATAATATATACATGCATGAATAAATCCATATCATTAAAAGAGCTATACTTGTCATTGTTCCATAAAATTTTGAGTATTGGTTAAAGTTGTCAATATAAAATGAATAAATATATGAAAATGCAATCCAGCCACTGGAGGTAAGAATTGCACCTGGAATCTGGCTGATGAGTGTACACTTTCTGTTAGGAATTGATTTATACATTACAAGAAACATTATAAATAATATCAAAAAGGCAATAACGGGGCGTATGCTTAAAATTGATAATATTGTATGGCTTATTTTTGGAAAAAATTTATCTGTAAAAAAGAATATTCTGTTTCCAAATACGAGGACAGTAAGCGTTGCAAATACCATTGCTGCAAAAATCACGGTGTATATTATTGTATAAATTCTTATGAGAATAAAGTTTCTTGTTTCTTTTATATCAAAAACAGAATTTAATCCACTTATAAGTGACAAAAATGATTTTGAGCCTAACCACAGAGAAGTTATTATGGTTGTTGGGATAAGGGTGGTTGGCTGATTGTTATATATCTCATGTATAAAAGCCTCTATATATGAATTAAAGTTTTTTGGAATAAATACTTTTAAAAAGTCTATGAAAACATCGGCGGTAAACGGAGTATATCTTAACAGTGCAAAATTAAACATCAGGAACGGAAAAAATGACAGTATAAGAAAAAATGCTGCCTGTCCTGAATATGCTGTTATAGCTGAAGTTTTAATTCTTTCAGCGAATGCATTATAAATTGATTTGATTTTCATAAATTTTTTTATAAAAAAGTTATAGTTCATATTGTTCCTCATTTTTATAGTGAATATCCATGCTTGTGTGGAGTGTCACAAATAGCCGTGTGAAAAATCAGCATATCAATGTGATTTTTCACACTATTCTGTTATAAGAGAATAATTTTGGCTTTTTAAAAGTTTTATAAGTTCGTCGGTTTCTTTTATGTCTTTATCACATATTATTCCACCGCGTGCAAGCTGTTCAAGGACATGAAAGTCGCTTCCGGATGTCATGATAAGATTATGTTTTCTGGCCCATTCAAAAGTTTTGTCGTTGTGGTTGTTATGGTGTGGATTTCCATTATAGGCTTCGGCACCATTGAGTAAATCCGGATTTGCCGGCGTACAGTATCCGCGGTTTGGGTGTGCCTGTACAAGCAGCAGATTGTTTCTTTGACAGAGCTCATAAAGTTCTCTGAGGGACAATGTGTAAAGTGCAGGATTTGCTCTTAGAAATTCATCAGATGCACCATATATAAGATAGTCATTTGGGCTTTCGAGCAAGGTTACTTCGATACCATCAAAAACAGTCATATTATATTTAGATGATGCTTTTTTGGCTGCATGCCGTCCTCTAAGAAAATTTTCAATCAGGATGTCCGGTTCGGTTATACCGTAGCTTTCACCTACCCATTTACTGTAATGGTCTGTTATACATATGCCTGTATATCCGGCATTGTGATAAAGTTTCAGTGCTTCTTCTGCGGGGATACGGCCGCATGGACTTGATTCCTGTGTGTGTGCATGTAATTCTATTTTCATAACAATCTCCATTTCCAGTGTACTTGAATTGTTAAAATATGTTATTGTACCTTATTCTCTAAATTATACTATATTTTTCTATATAAAAAAAGTGTAAAAGATTTGTTTTCATAAAAGCTCGGTAACAGTGTGTACAGTGACACAGTCTTACCTGTTTTTTGAATTTTTTTTCAAAAAAATATTGTATAGTATCATAATATTGATGTATTATTAATATATTATAGGAACCGCTTCGCGAACCCTATAATCAATTGACGGCGATAAAACATCGCCTTTTATCAGAAATTGCTTTGCAACTTCTGATAAGTTATATTATATATAGGATTATCATATAAATGTAGAATGGAGGAGATTTTATGCATACATTTCAGAAAGTGACATCGGACATGATAGACATCAATCCATTTGAGAAGATAAGTAAGGACTGGATGCTTGTAACTGCCGGGAATGAAGAAAAGGCAAATACCATGACAGCTTCATGGGGTGGTCTTGGAACTATGTGGGGAAAAGACGTTGCATATGTTGTTATAAGAGAGAGTAGATTTACAAAGGAGTTTATTGACAGGGAAGGTAAATTTTCGCTTAGTTTTCCATCTGAGAAATACCGCAAGCATATGAAATTCCTTGGAACAGTTTCTGGAAGAAATGAAAATAAGATAGAGGAAGCTGGTATTGATATAAATTATCACGAAGGTGTACCTTTTATTGATCAGGGAGATGTTATAATGATATGTCGTGTAATGTCAGCTACACAGATTAAACCTGAAGATTTTGTTGATAAAGATATAGATAACACATGGTATAAGGATAAGGATTATCACACAATGTATATTGCAGAAGTTACAGATATATTGGCAAGGTGAAATAAAAGTGCCTGAGAATATTGTGCAAAATATACATAAAAAATAATAAAAAGAAAAAAGTGTTGACAAAAATAGCTAAGTAATGTATCATAGTCTTCAGTTGAGAGATATTGTGACTGAGGAGTGGAGAACCTCTTTCACTTATTATTTTTTGAGAAGGTATGATATGAGATTACATGGGGATGTAATCGTATAAAGTTAGCGAGCTGCTTATGTGGCTCGCTATTTTCGTGTTGCATCAGGAAACTCAGGGAGAACGTTTGACAGGAATGGAGGAAATATGAAAGATCAGAATAAATTTTTAGAGACACTCGAGGAGATTAAAACTATTGCGGCAGCTCAGGACAATAAGATGAAGAAAGATGAGATAATAACATATCTGAGCGATATGCAGCTTGAAGATTCAAAGCTTGAGGCAGTATATCATTATCTTTCAGCGGCAGGAGTCTCTGTAGAGGGCTACAGATTTGTGCCTGACAAGATTGACAAAAAGGTAATGGCAGGAAGAGAAGATTTTAACACTGACAATGCTGAAGAAGAGGAAAAAGAATCTTCTGACGCAGAAAAAACAGCTACAAGAGCTGAGAACAACAGAAGAATGTATAAGAATGAAGTTGAAAGAATTGTTGTGTCAGATGCTGCTATCAGAGAAGATATTGAAAATTTTATAAAAGGTGATGATGCTGCTAAAGACAGAATTATAGAAAGCAAACTTTCGTATGTTATGGAACTGGCATCCAGATATAAGAAAAGAGAAGTTGTTGTAAATGACACAATAACCATCGATGATATAATTTCAGAGGGAAATGTGGGACTTCTTATAGGTCTGTCTGTTGTTCAGGATAATAGGAACATTTATATAAAACCGGATGGAACTCCTGATTATCAGGCTTTTGAGGGTACTCTTGAGACTGAGATAGTAAATGCCATTGAGAGTATGATAGATGATATGTCTAATGATAAGGACTGGGAAGATGCAGTTCTTGCAAAGACAAATCTTTTGCATGAAGCGGCGAAATATATGACAGAGGAGCTTGGAAGAGTTCCGTCAGTACAGGAGCTTTCAGATTATACCAAGATATCGAAAGAAGAGATATCAAATATAATGGGACTTTCTGAAGATGCAAAAAGAGTTGCAGATGAATAAATCAGAGAGCGGTATCTGCAACCTCTTATAAAATGGGAAATTGTCGAAAGTTTGTTTGTTTTTTGGCCGTATGTCCTGAAAAATATGGTCTACAGTTGTAATACTTAGAAAATAGGGATGTCCACAAAATATTGTGAATATGTCGAAATAAGTCACAATATATTGTGGACATTTCTGCGTTCAGATGATATAATAGCAGGCATGTTGTATTAAAAGTGCAGGGAGGAAAACTGTAAATGAAAGTAACAAAAAGAGATGGAAGAGTTGTGGACTATGATCGTAATAAGATTATTATTGCAATTCAGAAGGCAAATGCAGAAGTAGAAAAAAATGATCAGGTTACTGATGAGAAAATTGATTCTATTGTTGCAGGTATAGAAAATAAACATACAGATAACCTCATGGTTGAGGATATACAGGATATGATAGAGCAGAAGCTTATGAGCGAGGGCAAATTTGAACTTGCAAAGAAGTATATTATATACCGTTATACCAGAGAGATGGTGCGTCGTGCCAATACAACAGATGATTCTATTATGAGCCTTATCAAAAACAGTAATAAGGATGTAATGGAAGAGAATTCAAATAAAAACGCGTACATAGCTTCGACACAGAGAGACCTTATTGCAGGTGAAGTGTCTAAGGATTTGACAAAGCGTGTGCTGCTTCCGGAGAAGATAGTGAGAGCACATGAAGAAGGAATTCTTCATTTCCATGATATGGATTATTATCTTCAGAGTATTTTTAACTGTTGCCTTATAAATATAGGTGATATGCTTGAGAATGGAACAGTTATGAATTCAAAGCTTATAGAAAGTCCTAAGAGTTTTCAGGTTGCATGTACAGTTATGACACAGATAATATCAGCGGTGGCAAGCAGCCAGTATGGTGGTCAGTCTGTTGATGTCAGACATCTTGGTAAATATCTTAGAAAGAGTCATGATAAATATGCTGCACATTATAAAGAGAAATATGGTGATACTATAAGTGAAGAGCAGCTTGAAGAGCTTGTAAATGACAGACTTCACGATGAACTTAAATCAGGTGTGCAGACGATACAGTATCAGATAAATACACTTATGACTACAAATGGACAGTCTCCGTTTGTAACTCTTTTCCTTAATCTTGACAAGGATGACCCTTATATCAAAGAAAATGCAATGATAATAGAAGAAATCCTTAATCAGAGAATAGAAGGAATAAAAAATGAGAAGGGTGTATATGTGACACCTGCATTCCCTAAGCTTATATATGTTCTCGATGAGCATAACTGCTTAAAAGGCGGTGAATATGATTACCTTACAAGACTTGCCGTGAGATGTTCAGCAAAGAGAATGTACCCTGACTATATCTCTGCCAAGAAGATGCGTGAAAATTATGAGGGAAATGTATTTTCATGCATGGGCTGCAGAAGTTTCCTCACACCATGGAAGGATGAGAATGGAGAGTATAAATTTGAGGGACGTTTCAATCAGGGTGTTGTAAGTATAAATCTGCCTCAGATTGCCATTATTGCAGATGGAGATGAGGAGGAGTTCTGGACACTGCTTGAGGAGAGACTTGCACTCTGTTTCGAGGCACTTATGTGCAGACACCGCTCCCTTGAGGGAACTCTGTCAAATGTAAGTCCTATACACTGGCAGTATGGAGCTATTGCAAGGCTTCAGAAGGATGAGCCGATTGATAAACTTCTTCACAATGGATATTCAACAATCTCGCTCGGATATATAGGTTTATATGAGACTACAAAGCTTATGACAGGTGTGAGCCATACAGATCCTAAGGGGACAAACTTTGCATTAAGACTTATGAAGAGACTTCGTCTTGCCTGTGATACCTGGAAGCTTGAGACAGGCATGGGATTTGGCCTTTATGGAACTCCGGCAGAGAGTCTCTGTTACAGATTTGCTGAGATTGATAAAAAGAAGTTTGGTGTTATTAAAGACGTCACAGATAAGGGATATTATACAAACTCATATCATGTAGATGTGCGTGAAAAGATAGACGCATTTTCAAAGTTTAAATTTGAGAGCCAGTTCCAGAAGATATCGTCAGGTGGTGCAATCTCATACGTTGAGATACCAAATATGAGACACAATATGGAAGCTCTTGAGGATGTTGTGAGATTTATATATGAAAATATACAGTATGCAGAGTTTAATACAAAGTCTGATTACTGTCATATATGTGGATATGATGGGGAAATAGTCATAAATGATGACCTTGAGTGGGAATGTCCACAGTGCCACAATAAAGACAAGAATAAGATGAATGTTACAAGGAGAACATGTGGATATCTGGGAGAGAATTTCTGGAATGTTGGAAAGACAAAAGAGATAAATGCAAGGGTATTGCATCTATAATGAGGAAACAGAAGTGAATTACGCTGATATAAAAAGATGTGATGTGGCAAATGGCCCGGGAATAAGAGTGTCATTGTTTGTGAGTGGCTGTACACATCACTGTAAAGAGTGCTTTAATCCGGAGACATGGGATTTCAATTATGGCAGTCCGTTTACTGAAAATGAGATTGAACAGATAATAGAATACATGAGTCCTGATTATATAAAAGGAATTACAATACTTGGAGGCGAACCTTTTGAACATCCAAATCAGCAGGGACTGCTTCCACTTCTGAGACGAATAAGAAAAGTGTATCCTGGGAAAAATGTATGGTGTTTCAGCGGATACGATTTTGAAAAAGATATTCTTGGAAGAATGGTAAAGGAGTGGGAGGAGACAGAGGAACTGCTGTCTTATATAGATGTTCTTGTCGATGGAGAATTTATGGTTGACAAGAAAGATTTGACACTTGTTTTTAAGGGTTCTTCCAACCAGAGAACAATACTTGTTCAGGAAAGTCTCAGAAATAATGAGATTGTTTTATGGGGAGAATAAGGAAATTTAAATTTTGTTTAAATTTTCCTTGAAATTTTTGTTGTAATTATATACAATAAGTGAGAAGATGTTTTATAAAGTATTTTTTGTACTTTAAATAAATAAACATTCAAAAGATTAATTGCTGTAAAATTTTATATTATTTTTTGCAGTACATTATAAAATTTTATTTTTAGGAGGAATTTTAACATGGCAGTTAAAGTTGCAATCAATGGTTTTGGACGTATTGGTCGTCTTGCATTCAGACAGATGTTCGGTGCAGAAGGATATGAAGTAGTAGCTATCAATGATTTAACAAGCCCTAAAATGCTTGCTCATCTTTTAAAGTATGATTCATCACAGGGTAAATACGAGAAAGCTGACACAGTTACAGCTGGTGAAGATTCAATCACTGTTGATGGTAAAGAGATCAAAATCTACGCAAAGGCTAATGCTGCTGAGTGCCCATGGGGAGAGCTTGGTGTTGACGTAGTTCTTGAGTGTACAGGTTTCTATGTATCAAAAGAGAAATCACAGGCTCATATCGATGCAGGTGCTCGTAAAGTTGTTATCTCTGCTCCAGCAGGAAACGATCTTCCTACAATCGTATACAACACAAACCATGAGACATTAAAGGCTGATGATACTATTATTTCTGCAGCTTCTTGTACAACAAACTGTTTAGCTCCTATGGCTGATGCTCTTAACAAGTACGCTGAGATTCAGTCTGGTATTATGTGTACAATTCATGCTTACACAGGTGATCAGATGACTCTTGATGGTCCACAGAGAAAGGGTGACCTCAGAAGATCTCGTGCAGCAGCAGTTAACATCGTTCCTAACAGCACAGGTGCTGCAAAGGCTATCGGTCTTGTTATCCCTGAGTTAAATGGAAAACTTATCGGTTCTGCACAGCGTGTTCCAACACCTACTGGTTCAACAACAATTCTTACAGCTGTATGTAAAGGAAAAGACATCACAGTTGAAGGTATCAATGCAGCAATGAAGGCAGCAGCTAATGAGTCATTCGGATACAATGAGGAAGAAATCGTTTCTTCAGATATCGTTGGAATGAGATATGGTTCTCTCTTCGATGCTACACAGACAATGGTTAACAAAGTATCAGATGACCTTTACGAAGTACAGGTTGTTTCTTGGTACGACAACGAGAACTCTTACACATCACAGATGGTAAGAACAATCAAATACTTCTCAGAGTTAGCTTAATTAGAACTTATATAGTTTTAAGACAGTACTTTGGAATTATTTGCGGATATGATCCATACGGGTCCGGTCTTTTATTGGACCGGGCTCGTTTTTCAATTTTAGTAGCGTAAAATTTAGTTTTAACGCAGAAAGAGGATGAATATGTTAAATAAGAAATCAGTTGATGATATCAATGTAGCTGGAAAGAAAGTATTAGTTAGATGTGACTTTAATGTACCTTTACAGGATGGAAAGATTACAGACGAGAACCGTCTTGTAGCAGCTCTTCCTACAATCAAAAAACTTATTGCTGACGGCGGAAAGGTTATCCTTTGCTCACACCTCGGTAAGCCAAAGGGAGAGCCAAAGCCAGAGCTTTCTTTAGCACCAGTTGCAGAGAGACTTACAGAGCTTCTTGGACAGGAAGTAAAATTTGCAGCAGACGACAACGTAGTTGGTGACAATGCTAAGGCAGCAGTAGCAGCAATGAAAGATGGAGAGGTAGTTCTTCTTCAGAATACTCGTTACAGAGCAGAAGAGACAAAGAACGGAGAGGCTTTCTCTAAGGAGCTTGCTTCACTTTGTGATGTATTTGTAAACGATGCTTTTGGTACAGCTCACAGAGCTCACTGCTCAAACGTTGGTGTTACAGAGTTTGTTGATGGTGACTGTGTAGTTGGTTACCTTATGCAGAAAGAAATCGATTTCCTCGGAAATGCTGTAAACAATCCTGAGAGACCATTCGTAGCAATTCTTGGTGGTGCAAAAGTTTCTTCAAAGATTTCAGTTATCGAAAACCTTCTTGACAAGGTTGATACACTTATCATCGGTGGTGGTATGGCTTACACATTCATGGCTGCTCATGGTGAGGAAGTTGGTAAATCACTCCTTGAGGAGGATTACAAGCAGTATGCACTTGACATGGAGAAAAAGGCTGAGGAGAAGGGTGTTAAACTTCTTATCCCTATCGACACAGTAGTAGCTGATGACTTTTCTAACGATGCAAACTTCAAGGTTGTAGGACGTGGAGAAATCCCGGCAGACATGGAAGGCCTTGATGTTGGACCAGAGACAGCTAAGCTTTTCGCTGACGCTGTAAAGGGTGCAAAGACAGTAGTTTGGAACGGACCAATGGGATGTTTCGAGATGCCAAACTTCGCAAAGGGTACAATCGCAGTTGCAGAAGCTATGGCTGAACTTAAAGATGCTACAACAATCATCGGTGGTGGTGATAGTGCAGCAGCTTGTAACCAGTTAGGATTTGGTGACAAGATGACACATATCTCTACAGGTGGTGGAGCTTCTCTTGAATTCTTAGAGGGTAAAGATCTTCCTGGTGTAGTTGCAGCAGACGATAAATAATAAGACGTTTCGCAGAAAATATAGAGCCGGATAGTTAAAAAATCAGCATTGCTGACGTCTGGCTCGTATCAATAAAGACAAAATCAGTGTATGTAAGTACACGGAAAGAGGAATAAAATGGCAAGAAGAAGAATTATTGCTGGTAACTGGAAAATGAACAAGACTCCTAGTGAGGCAGTTGCTTTAGTTAATGAATTAAAAGATTTAGTAAAAAATGATGATGTTGATGTAGTTTACTGTGTACCTGCAATTGATATTGTACCTGTAGTTGAGGCTGTTAAAGGTACTAATGTTGAAGTTGGTGCAGAGAATATGTACTTTGAGGAGAGCGGTGCTTACACAGGTGAAATCTCAGCAGCTATGCTTGTAGATGCTGGTGTTAAATATGTTATTCTTGGACATTCAGAGCGTCGTGATTACTTCAAAGAATGTGACTGCATGCTCAACAAGAAAGTAAAGAAAGCTTTTGAAGCTGGTCTTACACCAATCCTTTGCTGTGGTGAGTCACTTGAGCAGAGAGAGACAGGCGTTACTATGGACTGGATTCGTCTTCAGATTAAGTCTGACCTCGCTGGTGTTACAGCAGATCAGGTTAAGAAGCTTGTTATCGCATACGAGCCAATCTGGGCTATCGGAACAGGTAAGACTGCAACAGCAGACCAGGCTCAGGAAGTTTGCAAAGGAATCCGTGACTGCATCGCTGAGATGTATGATGCTGCAACAGCAGAGGCTGTTCGTATCCAGTATGGCGGTTCTATGAATGCTTCTAACGCTGCTGAGTTACTTGCAAAACCTGACATTGATGGTGGTCTTATCGGCGGAGCTTCACTTAAAGCTGATTTTGGTCAGATTGT
>JAFPDA010000086.1 GCA_017425575.1 Lachnospiraceae bacterium
ACTCATAAATCCCATTTCTATAAGAGTTACAGGTATCTTACTCCAGTTTGTGCCTGTAAGGTCATCTCTGACAACACATCCTCTGTTTCTTATTCCGGTCTTTTTGCAGTAACTCTCCAAAACTTTTTTAGAAAGTTTATACGATTTTGAACTTAACTTACCTACATATCTGTTATTCTTTGACGGATATAATGCACTTGCACCGGTAACTGATGAAGAACCTATACTGTCTCCATGCAAACGAATATATATATATGAACCACTCTTGTTGGCATTCACAGCTCTTTCTTTATTGCTTATGTTTACATCATTTTTATCCCTTATCATATATACAGCGTATCCTCTGTCAATAAGCTGTTTTCTAAGTTTCTTAGCCATAGATAATGTAAATTTATACTCAGGAACGCCCGTTGCAACCCCACATGCTCCACCTGCTACTTTTGCTTTTCTGGTTGATGAACCAGGTCCTACAGGCTCTGTTGAGCTGTCACCCACACTCTGATGTCCGGCATCTATCGCAACTTTCTTTTTCCCTTCTATTTTTACCTTACATGAAATCTTATTAGTACCACAAATAGCTGTAAGAGTTACCTTTCCAACTCTTTTGCCTGTAAGAATACCTTTCTGACTTACAATTGCATACTTCTTATCAGATACAGACCATCTTACTTCTTCATCTGCACCACTAACTGTAAATTTATATTTTGAACCAGCTTTCAAAATTTCTGTCTCTCTTTCAAATTCAAAGACCTGCTCTGTATCATCTGCCTTTGCATACTTTGCTGTATCAACTCCACATATACCTGTTACAGTAAGAAGAGCTGCCATTCCTAATGCTAAAAATCTTTTTTTCACAATAATCCTCATTTCTGAGCAAATTTCCTGCCAGACTATTTATTTTTTGCTCATAAACAAATAGCCCTATAAAGTACCATTATTTAATATACATTTGCTAAATCCGGAAAACCTATATCAACAAAAAAGGACTGTCGAATCAAGAAATTCCAATCTTTCCAAAAACAACAGCCCTTACAATTATTCAAATATACCAAACTCTGAGAAAGGATATATTCTAAGGATAGCTTTTCCTTCTATGTTTTCTCGTTTTACAGGTCCAACCTCTTCATAACGGCTGTCCTCACTGACCTCTCTGTTATCACCGAGAACAAAAAATTCATCATCTGCAAGTTTTAATGGTTCTTCGGCTATTCCCGCATAAACCATAGGATCCTTTCCATAATTTTCCTTTATTTCCTCGCCATTGATATAGATTGTATCACCTTTTATCTGAACTGTTTCACCAGGGAGTCCTATAACTCTTTTTATGTAATAATCATCACTTTCCCTGCCATATGGATAAAAAACTATAACATCAAAACGATCCGGGTCCTTAAAACGATATGAAACCTTTTCGACAAGCAGATTTTCTTTATTATGCAGTGTTGATTCCATCGAACTTCCCGACACTATGGTTCTCTGTAATACATATCTTGGAACAAAAGTTATACATAAAACCATTATTGCACAATATATAAGAAGCTCTACTATGCCACTGCTAATTTTTCTACCTACAGATTTCTTATCGCTATCTGGAACTTCTTCTAAAACTTCATCAGTTTTTTCAATATCATTTTCCATAATAATCTCCATTCCGGAGCGCTTTACGCGACGTGGCGAAGAGAAATTCGCATAGGCGCTCTCTCTTCTGCCATCAAAGCTATTTGTGACGCTCCGAACAAATAGCTGTGTAAATTTTGTTTTCGCTTATAAACAAATAGCTTTTTGTAAAAGCATTATTCCTCTGAAATAGAAATTTCTCCCTCTTCCATAGCCTTTAATTCTTCTTCCTCTGCTGCTTTCTTAGCTTCTATTGCAGCGGCTTCCTCTTCACTGAGAATACGAATCTTTGAATTGTTAAGCTCATCTATGGCAATTGATAATGGCTTTGGACATTTACCTGCAACAAAAGGCTCTACACCATCTATAAGCTGACGCGCTCTCTTTGATGTTGCAAGTACAATAGAGTAACGGCTTTTTACAACCGGAGCCTCTCCTGACTCTACCTCACTATTCGCTAATTTCATTAAGTCTGTGTATGATGGATGTAACATAAAAAATTCCCCTTTCTGAACATTTTATTTATTAAAATCAGCAGTAATTTCTTCAATTAAATCTACCTGATTTTTTACTGAAAAATGAAGTGACTGTAATAACTGATGTATCTCTTTAACACATATGTCAAGATCATCATTCACCATTATGTAATCATACTCTGGCATATATACACACTCCTCAACAGCACGTGCAAGTCTCTTCTCTATCACTTCTGCTGTCTCTGTACCTCTTCCTTCAAGTCTCTTTCTTAACTCCCTGGCACTTGGCGGGGTTATAAAGATAAGAGAAACATCCGGAAAATCTTTTTTTACCTGCAGTGCACCCTGCATCTCAATCTCAAGTAAGACATCTATTCCGTTATTTATCTGTTCAAATACATAATCTTTAGGAGTTCCATAATAATTATCGCAATACTTTGCATATTCTATGAGCTCATTTTCTTTTATCATATTTTCAAAATTTTCTTTTGATTTAAAGAAATAATGTTTTCCATCTATCTCGCCTTCTCTTGGCTGTCTTGTTGTAGCTGAAATAGAAATGGCATATCCATAATCCTGTACAAGTCTGTTTACTATTGTTCCCTTTCCTGCACCGGAAAATCCTGATATAACAGCTATTATACCTTTTTTATGCATTTTCAATACTCCTCTCTGATATAGAATTTCCTTCCGCACGATTCTCTATCGTCTCAGACAAAAGTGCAGACAATACAATGTGACCACTGTCCATTACAAGCACACATTTAGTCTTACGGCCACAGGTAGCATCTATTGCAAGATTATTATCTTTGGCAGTCTGAACCATTCTTTTTATAGGTGCAGCATCTGCTCTTATAATGCTTACCACCTTATCCATATTTACAACATTTCCGTAGCCTATATTAACTAACATATATTTTGCTCCCTGTAGCAGTTTCAACAATTTTCTATTCTATATTCTGTATCTGTTCACGAATTTTTTCTATCTCTGTCTTAAGGTCTATCGCCTTCGATGACACTTCCACATCATTTGCTTTTGAAAGGATTGTATTTGATTCTCTGTTAAGCTCCTGAGAAATAAAATCAAGTTTTCTTCCAATAGGCTCATCTTTTGAAAGTGTTTCACGCATACTGTTGATATGACTGTGAAGTCTTACTGTCTCCTCATCTACACATACCTTATCTGCAAATATTGTAATCTCAGTTGCAAGCACTGACTCATCGATTTTAGTATCACCCAATAGCTCTGCTACCTTATTCTCAATCTTCGTGCGGTATTCTTTTATAATTTCAGGTGATCTTTTTTCTATTTCCTCAACTATACCATTGATATAATCAAGTTTATCATTTATATCCTTATAGAGATGACTTCCTTCTCTTTCTCTTGATTCCAAAAAATTCTTACATGCTTCTTCTACCACATAAGCAAGTGCTTTAAAAATCTCATCTGAATCAATCTCCTCATCCTCAAGAGATATTACATCAGGAAATCTTACTAACAAAGAAGATGTTATTGATGGTTCAATAGAAAATTCTTCAGATGCTTTTATAATAGCATCCATATATCCTTTTGCGACTCCTGAATTATACTTTACAATAGTTTTTGCTTCAGAATAATTTTCATATGATATATATACATCAATTTTTCCTCTTGCTGCATATTTCTTTACTATATTTCTTATGTCATTTTCATAAGCATTAAATTTTTTAGGCAGTTTAATATTTAAATCACAATACCTGTGATTTACTGACTTTATCTCTGCACTAATTTTATAATCTCGGGATTCACGCTCACTATGGCCAAACCCTGTCATACTTTTAATCATTTATAACCTCCAAAATTACAGATTTCAAAAATCCATAATACAACTGTATAAGTATAAATTAAACGCCTTAGATAGTCAAGTTATTGTGACCGTACAGACCATTAATTATTTGGTTACAGTGCAGACAGTATCTGTACTGTAACATTATTTGTTTTTATCAGACTCTTTGGCATCATCTTTTTTATGCTTTTCAGTAAATTCCTGAAGTTTTTTTGTCTTGCTTTCCTTTTTGTTTTTCTTCTTTTCTTCTTTCTCAGCCTCACCGTTTAACTCTCTCTCGGTGTATTTGAGATAAGTTATTCTCTCACCATCATCCATAATATGTTTCAGGTCAAGATAATTTTCAGTCTCAGGCAAAAGCTGTCTTTTTATAAGTTTTGCAGAAATAAAATCTTTAATTATTCTGTAAATAACAGCAAACAACGGACATCCTATAAGCATTCCAAATATTCCAAACATTCCACCAAACAGTAAGATTGAAAATAATACCCAGAAAGCTGATAGCCCTGTAGACTCACCAAGAATAGCCGGTCCGATTACATTTCCATCCAGCTGCTGGATTACAAGTACAAGAATAAGGAAGTATACTGCCTGTTTTGGATCTACCAGTAATATAAGTAATGTACTTGGCACCGCTCCAATGTATGGACCAAAAACCGGTATTACATTGGTTACTCCGACTATCACACTTATAAGAAGTGCATACGGAAGTCCCATTATGCTCATCGCTATAAAACAGAGAATTCCTATTATTGTAGAATCAACGATTTTTCCTGATATAAATCCACTGAACATACTATTCGAAATTCTTACATAATGAATTATTGTCTCTGCATGTCTGTTATTAAAAAGACCATATACAAGCTTTTTAGCCTGTGCCGCAAATGTTCTTTTACTTCCAAGAAGATATATAGCCACAATAAGCCCTACAAAAAGGTTATACAATACGCTAAATACCGCTGCCACTCCAGAAGCAAAACGAACAGCAAAAGTATTTATATTGGGCAGAATCTCGTTTTTAAGCCATGGCATTATCTCTGTATTCAGCTTATTATCAAAGAAATTTGTAAACTCAAGCATTACATCCTGCATCGTGTCAGCAATAAATTTATTATTTTTTATCTGTTCCTGGACACTCTCATAAGCTGAATTTATCTGCTCCGGAAGTGTATTTACTAATCCTGCTATGCTGTAAGTAAGCTGAGGTATAATCATTATACACAGCACAATAATTATCAAAATACCTGTGACCAGCGACAATACAATCGATGTCATATTTATAATCTTAGTTCCTTTTGAACTGATACTTTTATTCTTATAAAATATTTTTTTAAACACCCTCTCATACATTTTAAGCAGAGGATTAAGAATGTATGCTATCACACAGCCATACAGTACAGGCTTTATTATCTCCATGAGTGCCATAAATGCTGAATATACAACATTTATATTGATAACTAAAAAGATCACTCCCACAGAGGCTACAACAACAAGAAAAAGGCCTAACCATCTGTCAAAAGCTTCTTTCAATACATTTCCCTCTTTTTTTTCATTTTTCAGTTCATCCGGAATACCATTTAAGTCCACCATAAAAACCTCTTTTCTGTGCATCCTAATCTACATAAATCCAATGTAAACTTATTACACCTTTTTTATTTATAATACTTGCTTTTAAAAGCTTTTGCAATATCAAAAGCAGTGTAAAAAAAAAAACACACAAGGAAACCACTTTACAAAAAGCAGTTCCCCCATGTCTTCATTATATAATTGGGAATATTAATATGAAAGCCAATTAGTGTTTTTCAGATTTTTCGCCTGAAATTAAACCTCAAATAAGAGATCTCCATATGTAGGTACTGGCCAGTATTCCTGATCTACAATCATCTCCAGCTCATCAATAGGAGCTCTGAGTTCATTCATAGCAGGGAATACAACATCCTTAAAGAAAAATGCCTGTTCTTTTAAATCATCCTCTTTTGCAGCTGCCTCTGTTGTAACCTGTTTAAGTTTAGCAAGTGCTGCCTGAGCGCTGGCAAGAAGTGTTGAACACTTATCAAGAAGTTCTGTCTGTACTGATATATCAGCATTCTGACTTGCAGCCTTAATACCATTTATAGAATTAGCAAGACTTGTAACATATTTGATAATAGCAGGAATGAACTGTTTTCCAGCCATATCTATCATAGTCTTTGCCTCAATATTTATTGTCTTAGCATATATCTCATAATTGATTTCTGCACGTGACTCAAGCTCTACCTTAGTAAGTACATTCTGTCTCTCAAAAAGTCTGACAGATTTGTCTGATACAAGATACTGAACAGCCTCAACCATAGACTTAACATTTGGAAGTCCACGTTTCTCTGCCTCTGCTACCCACTCATCTGAATATCCGTTTCCATTGAAGATAATTCTCTGATGCTCTGTTACAGTCTTTCTGATAAGTTCATCTACTGCTGTATTGAAGTCTTCAGCAGGAACTTTCTCAAGTTCATCTGCAAAATCCTGGAATACATCAGCAACCATTGAGTTAAGAGTAAAGTTTGCCCCTGCTATTGACATAGAAGAACCAAGCATTCTGAACTCAAATTTATTACCAGTAAATGCAAATGGTGATGTACGGTTTCTGTCTGTAGCATCTTTCTTAAGTACAGGAAGTACATGAACACCTGTATCAAGAGAGCTTCCCTCGATAGAAGATGAAACATCTCCCTTAATAATCTGTTCAACAATGTTCTCTAACTGCTCACCAAGGAAGATAGAGATAATTGCCGGAGGTGCCTCATTTGCACCAAGTCTGTGGTCATTACCAGGATTTGAAGCAGATAATCTTAAAAGTTCTGCATTCTCATCAACAGCTTTGATAACTGCTGCAAGTACAAGTAAGAATAATTTATTTTCATGAGGTTTCTTACCTGGATCAAGAAGGTTTACTCCTGTGTCTGTTACAATTGACCAGTTATTATGTTTACCAGAACCATTTACACCTGCGAAAGGTTTCTCATGAAGAAGACACTCTAAATTATGTCTTTTTGCGACTTTCTTCATAATCTCCATAACAAGCTGATTGTGGTCTGTTGAAATATTTGCTGTTGTAAAGATTGGAGCCATCTCATGCTGAGCTGGAGCAACCTCGTTATGCTGTGTCTTAGAAAGGATGCCAAGTTTCCAGAGTTCCTCATTTAAGTCTTTCATAAATGCAGCTATACGCTCTTTAATAGAACCAAAGTAATGGTCATCAAGCTCCTGTCCCTTTGGTGCCGGAGCTCCAAAAAGTGTACGTCCTGTAAAGATAAGATCTTTACGTTTTAAATACTTATCTCTGTCAACAATGAAGTACTCCTGCTCAGGACCTACAGAACATGTAACTTTCTTTACATCGTCAAGACCAAAAAGTTTTACCAGACGTACTGCCTGCTTACTGATAGCTTCCATAGAACGAAGAAGCGGAGTCTTTTTGTCAAGAGCCTCTCCTGTATATGAACAGAAAGCTGTTGGTATGCAAAGTGTAACACCTGCTGCATCTTCACGAAGAAATGCCGGAGAAGTACAATCCCATG
>JAFPDA010000087.1 GCA_017425575.1 Lachnospiraceae bacterium
TACTGCTATGGATGATTGTGTCAGCAGACTTAAAAATTATAAGTTTGAGGATGAGGCAGAGGCTGATTTGATAGGTAAGCTTTTTGAGGCTATTGATATTTTGGATATAGATACTTGTGAAATGCTGGTTCAAAGCTGGAAAGAGGCTTACCAGGCATAGAAATGAGGTATGTTTATGGAATATATGAAAGAAGCAGTTAAGGAAGCTTATGAGGGTATTTCTAACAGACACGGAGGTCCGTTTGGAGCAGTTATTGTCAAAGACGGAAAGATTGTTGGAAGAGGGCATAACAGAGTGCTTATTGATCACGACCCAACCTGTCATGGTGAGATGATGGCAATACATGATGCGTGCAGAAATCTAGGCACACATAATCTTGACGGATGTGATATATATACTACAGCGGCGCCATGCCCTATGTGTAAAGGGGCTATTTTGTGGTCAAATATACAGAATGTATATTATGGATGTACAATAGAAGATACTGATAAAATTGGTTTCAGGGACGAGGAGTTTTATCAGAACTGGGAAAATGGAGGCAATAATTTCGGGGAGGAAACAGACAGAGAGGAATGTCTGAAGTTATTTGCTGATTATGCTAAGGGCAGGCATGAGCTGTATTAGTGTATTGTAAAGGTTTATAAATTATATAGATATGAGGATGTACAGATGACAGAACTTGAAAAGTATTATAATAAATTCTGTGAGGATAAGAGACTTACAAGAAGACATGGACAGGTTGAGTTTATCACTTCGATGAAGTATATACATGAATGTCTGGGAGATGATAAGAGTAAAAAGATACTTGATGTTGGAGCAGGGACAGGCAGATATTCTGTAAGTCTTGCAGAAGAGGGATATGATGTTACTGCTGTTGAGCTTGTAAAATACAATCTGGGTATATTGAAATCAAAAGGCAGTAATGTAAAAGCATATCAGGGTAATGCGATGAAGCTGTCAAGGTTTGAAGACAATAGTTTTGATGTTACACTTGTGTTTGGACCTATGTACCACCTTATATCTTTTAAAGACAAGGTTAAGGCGTTAAAAGAGGCAAAAAGAGTTACAAAGCCGGGAGGCAATATACTTGTTGCGTATTGCATGAATGAGTATTGCATGCTCACATATGCTTTTAAGCAGAATAATGCTGCGCAGTGTATGAAAGCTGGAAAGATTGATAAAGATTACCACTGTGTATGCAGTGATGAAGACCTATATGATTATGTGCGTATAGAAGATATTGACAGATTTAATGAGGCAGCAGGCCTTGAGAGATTGAAGATAATAGCAGCAGACGGAGCTGCTGATTATATAAGACCAGTGCTTAATGCAATGGATGAGGAAACCTTCCGTATATTTGTTGACTATCATCTGTCTACCTGTGAGAGAAAGGACCTTCTTGGTGCAAGTGCACATACAGTAGATATACTGAAAGTGTAATGATTAATTGATGAAAAAATTGCCTCTATTTTGTTTAGAGGCAATTTTTTTAATTATTTTATAATTTTTGAAAATGTGCTAATGGATGCTTTTTTGATTCATAGGAAAGACCGTCCTATAAAGTAAAAAATGCTCCGGAGGATGCGCACTAGTGCGAGAAGAAATATGTCGCCTAAAATTCTATAACTGATTACATTTTTACATATTTTTTGATGGCTTCAAAGCTTTCAGGGCTTATGACGTGTTCGATGCGGCAGGCATCTTCTGTTGCTGTCGATTCATCAACGCCAAGAGACACAAGCCATTTTGATATAAATTCGTGACGTTCATATATTGTCTGAGCAATTTTATTTCCATCTTCAGTAAGATATATAAATCCAGCATCTGTAACCGTAATGTAATGTTTTTCTTTAAGGTTCTTCATGGCTACACTTACACTTGATTTTTTGAATCCGAGTTCGTTTGATATATCTACTGAACGAACTACAGGAAGCTTTTTACTTAATATCAGTATTGTTTCAAGATAATTTTCTGAAGACTCACTTACTCTCATAGTACATACTCCATTTTCTTTATATATTTGCGAAAAATGCCACGTAAATAATGATAGCATAGAAAAATGTTTTAGTAAAGTATCTGCCTTGCATAAGAAAACAGAATGGTTTATAATGTCTATTCAATGGACGCAAATTTACAGGAAACTGTTTGTTACTGTTTAGGGTGCCGGAATAAAATACGGAGGAAAAGAGGTAATTTATGAAAGTAAGTGATTTATTAAAAGATGATAAAGTTACATTGTCTATGGAAGTTTTCCCACCAAAGACAACTACAGCTTTTGAAAGTGTGAATAAAGCCGTTAAAGAGATATCAGCACTTAAGCCTGATTTTATAAGTGTGACATATGGTGCGGGTGGTGGAACCAGTGAACATACTGTTAAGCTGGCAAAGGATATTAAAAAAGAGTATGGTGTAAGCTCAATGGCACATCTTACATGTGTTTCCTCTACAAGAGAGACTGTACAGAACCAGATAAAACTTATGCAGGAGGCTGGAATTGAAAATGTCCTTGCTCTTCGTGGTGATATACCAAGTGAAACAGAATTTCCATTACCGGGACAGTTTCACTATGCTTCAGACCTTGTAAAAGAGATAAAAAGTATCGCACCTGAGATGTGTATAGGTGGAGCCTGCTATCCGGAAGGTCATCCGGAGGCTTTAAATAAGACAGATGATATTTTGCATATTAAGAAAAAGGTAGAAGAAGGCTGTGAGTTTCTGACAACTCAGATGTTCTTTGATAATTCTATATTTTATAATTATCTTTACCGTCTTCGTGAAGCAGGTGTAATGGTTCCTGTAATTGCTGGAATTATGCCTATCACAAGAAAGAAACAAGTAGAGAGAAGTATACAGCTTTCAGGCTGTTGTGTTCCTGCAAGATTTAAGTCGATAGTTGACTGGTTTGGTGATAACCCGGCCAAGATGAAACAGGCGGGAATTGCCTATGCAACAGATCAGATTATTGACCTTATAGCAAATGGAATCACACATGTACATATTTACACAATGAATGATCCGGAGGTTGCAGCAGGAATTCAGAGAAATCTTTCGGAGATAATAGGTAAATAAATAACATTCAAGCAGTCAGGAGGAAAATATGAGAGAGACAAGTATAGAGACAAAGTGTATACATGAGGGATATAAACCTGGAAATGGTGAGGCAAGACAGATTCCTATCTATCAGAGTACAACATTTAAGTATGATACAAGTGATGAGATGGGACAACTTTTTGACCTTGAAAAAGAGGGATATTTTTATACAAGACTTCAGAATCCTACAAATGATGCTGTTGCAGCAAAGATAGCAGCACTTGAGGGAGGCGTGGCAGCGATGCTTACATCCTCAGGACAGGCGGCAAATTTCTTTGCAGTATTCAATATCTGTGAAGCTGGAGACCATTTTCTTGCATCTTCTTCTATATATGGTGGAACGTTTAATCTCTTTACC
Source organism: Lachnospiraceae bacterium (assembly GCA_017425575.1). GTDB lineage: Bacteria > Bacillota > Clostridia > Lachnospirales > Lachnospiraceae > Butyribacter. Next base: position 3,450 of record JAFPDA010000087.1, read on the forward strand.
GTAACTATGAAGAAAATGGGAATTGAGTGTACAATTTATGACCAGAATCTTCCAGAGGAGGAGATTAATAAACTTTTTAAGCCAAATACAAAATGTATATTTGGAGAGACTATCACAAATCCAACAGTAAATATTTTTGATATAGAGAAATTTGCAGGTATTGCGCATAAGCACGGAGTGCCTCTTATTGTTGATAATACATTTGCAACACCGGTTAACTGTCAGCCTATAAAGTTTGGCGCAGATATTGTCACTCACTCAACTACAAAATATATGGATGGACATGCAGTTGGCGTAGGCGGCTGTATTGTTGACAGCGGAAACTTTGACTGGATGGCGCATGCAGATAAGTATCCGGGTCTTACACAGCCGGATGAGTCATATCATGGAGTGACTTATGCCAAGCATTTTGGAAAGGCTGCATATATATCAAAGGCAACAGTACAGCTTATGCGTGACCTTGGCTGCATACAGTCTCCGCAAAACGCATTCTATCTCAATATGGGACTTGAATCATTGCCTGTAAGAGTGAGACAGCACTGCAGCAGTGCACTTGCAATAGCAAAATACCTTGAGAGCCATGATAAGGTTGCATGGGTAAATTATCCTGACCTTGAGTCAAGTGAGTCACATGAACTTTTTGAGAAATATATGTCAGGAGCTTCTTGCGGAGTTCTCTGCTTTGGTATAAAGGGTGGACGTGAGACCTGTGTTAAATTTATGGATACACTTAAACTTGCAAATATTGAGACTCATGTTGCTGACAGTAAGACATGCCTTCTTCATCCGGCAAGCCATACTCACAGACAGATGACAGAGGAACAGCTTCTTGAAGCAGGTGTAGCACCAGACCTTATTCGTTTCTCGGTTGGACTTGAGAATCCTGAGGATATAATTGCTGATTTACAGCAGGCTTTTGACCAGATTTAACCGACTCCTGAATAAAAAGCTGTTTTAGTAGTTATTAGCCTGTTTACAGACATTTCGAATATCTGCGAATAAAAAATAAGAAAAAGAGACATATTAAAACTAAAGGTTTTGATATGTCTTTTTTTCTATATATGGAGGTTAGTGTGATGGCAGGCAGTTCAGAAATGGGGGATTATTATGAGACTTGACAAAGTAGGGATAATAGGTTGTGGATTTGTAGGAGCAACTATTGCATTTACTCTTATGCAGAGTGGATTGTTTACAGAGATGGTGCTTATAGATGTAGATAAAAATAAGGCGGAGGGAGAGGCTATGGATATAGGTCATGGAATAGCTTTTTCAGGACCGATAGATATATATGCGGGGGAGTATAAAGACCTTTCGGACGCAGGGATTATTATTATCACAGCAGGAGTAGGGCAGAAGCCTGGGGAGACAAGGCTTGACCTTGTCAATAGAAATGTCTCTGTATATAAAAGTATAATTGCTGACATTAAAGCATATGTGGATGACTGTCTGCTGCTTGTGGTTAGTAATCCGGTTGATATACTTACCTGGGTTGCGTATAAATTGTCGGGATTTCCGAGTGCCCATGTTTTCGGAAGTGGAACAGTGCTTGATTCTGCAAGACTAAAATATGAGATAGGAAACAGACTTGATGTAGATCCAAGAAGCGTACATTCTTTTATAATAGGTGAACATGGTGACAGTGAGGTTACAGCCTGGAGCAGTGTTATAATAAGTGGAATATCAATAGATGAATTCTGCAGGCAGAAAAATTATCCTTCAAGCAGACAAAAGAGAAAAGAAATATCCGATGAAGTAAAAAACAGTGCTTATGAGATAATAGAGAAAAAATCTGCAACTTATTATGGTATTGCAATGGCTGTCAGAAGGATATGTGAGAGTATAGTGCATGATGAAAAAAGCATACTCACGGTGAGTTGTATGCAGGATAAAGATTCTGTCTCAGAGGGGATATATATTGGCATGCCCGCGATAGTTGGAAAAGACGGTGTAGAGCAGTCTTTAAAGATACAGCTTGATGAGGAGGAAACTGATGAGCTGATGAACTCGGTTGAAGCTTTAAAGAGTGTTATAGAAAGTATAGATATATAAAACAGGATAGTGTATGTTGCTGTACAGACCCTGTCTGCACTGTAACAACTTTTACTATTTATTAAGAAGGATATCAAATACTGCTTGATATTCTTCTTTTATTTAAGTATAATTAGAGTTACATGGCTTTTACGTTGCCATTTATGTCGCTGTGGCGTCTGTGCCCGGCGCGAGACTATGTTATAAAAAAGTATTTCTAAAAATGTAATTCCACAGAGAATAAAAAGCAGTGGAATGGAAAGGAATTCACTATGAATGTATTTAGTGTGTTGACGATGGTCGGAGGACTGGCATTGTTCCTTTATGGTATGCACATAATGGGAGATGGCCTTGCTAAGACATCAGGAGGTAAACTGGAAGCTATACTTGAGAAATTTACCTCAAAGACTGCATTTGCTGTATTACTCGGTGCAGGTGTTACAGCAGTTATACAGTCTTCATCTGCTACGACGGTTATGGTAGTAGGTTTTGTAAACTCTGGAATAATGAAACTTGGACAGGCGGTTGGTATAATTATGGGTGCCAATATTGGTACTACGGTAACATCATGGCTGTTGAGTCTGACAGGTATTGAGAGTGGCAGCTTTTGGATAAAGATGCTTAAACCAACCTCGTTTTCGCCAATATTAGCTATTATTGGTGTAGGTATGATTTTGTTTGCTAAAAATACCAAAAAGAAGGATATAGGAACTATTCTTATAGGATTTGCAATCTTAATGTTTGGTATGGAAACTATGAGTGATGCTGTTGCACCACTTGCAGATGTACCTGAGTTTACACAGATATTTACAATGTTTGAAAATCCGATCCTTGGTGTTATTGCAGGTGCTTTGCTCACAGCAGCGATCCAGAGTTCATCAGCATCAATCGGTATATTACAGGCGCTTTGTGTGACCGGTTCAGTAACATTTTCGTCTGCGATACCTATTATCATGGGACAGAATATAGGTACATGTGTGACCGCACTTTTATCAAGTGTTGGTGCTAATAAAAATGCCAAGAGAGCTGCTCTTGTACATTTTTACTTCAACCTTATAGGAACAATAATATTTATGGCAGGATTTTATGGTATTAATTATGCAATAGGAGGCTTTTCTTTCCTTGGAAATGCGGCTGATGTAGTTGGTATTGCCAAAGTACATACTATATTTAACGTAGTTGCCACAGTTTGTCTGTTTCCTATGAGAAGAGTGCTTGAGAGGCTTGCAGTGCTTACAATAGGTGATGATGAGCAGCAGGCAGCAGAAGTTACAGCACTTTCTTTCCTTGATGAGCGTTTCCTTGAGAAACCGGCATTTGCAGTTGCCCAGGCTAAGAAAACAGCAGTACAGATGGCAAAAGATGCAGAGACAGCACTTTTTAAGGCTATGAATCTTTTCAAGGAGTATGATGAGGAAGAGGCACAGAAAGTAATAGAGCTTGAAAATCTTATAGATAAATATGAGGATGAGCTTGGAACTTATCTTATGAAGATAAGTAATGCCGAGCTTTCGCAGGTTGATTCCCAGACAATTACAATGATTCTTCATTGTATAGGTGATTTTGAGAGAATATCTGACCATGCGGTAAATATAATGGAGACTGCGAAAGAAGTTAAAACTAAAGGCGAAAATTTCTCAGATAAGGCAAAGGCTGAGCTTAGTGTTTACGAGAAAGCAATTCAAGAGATTGTTGAGATGACAGTAAAAGTGTTTGAGGATGAAGATACAGAGCTTGCTGTACATGTTGAGCCATTAGAAGAGGTCATTGATACTCTTAATGATGAAGTTAAAAAGAAACATGTTAAGAGACTCAGAAAAGGAAAATGTACAATTGAGCTTGGATTTGTACTTTCTGATATAACAACTAATTATGAGAGAGTTGCAGACCATTGTTCTAATATCGCCGTAAGTCTTATACAGATTAAGGAAGATGGTTTTGAGACACATGAATATCTTGACAATATTAAAGAAAAAGATGCAGCAAGATTTCATATGGAATACAAAGAATACCGCAAGAAATATAAGCTTCCGGTCTGATAAAATATTGTTTTCACCAGTCATTTATTTGGCTGGTGATTTTTTCGTAAATAAATATGTCCTCTCGGAATTTCTCCGACCAAGAAACTTCGAGAGAATATTAAATAAAAAGTGGAGGTATTAACATGAGTGCAATAGTTAATTTGAAAAAAGGTGAAGGACGAACTGTTAAGAGTGGTGGAATGTGGATATATGATAATGAGATAGCCTCTGTTATGGGTAGCTTTGAGGATGGAGATATAGTTATAGTACATGACTTTGATGGTTATCCACTTGGAAAAGGTTTTATAAACACAAATTCTAAGATAAGAATAAGAATGATGACTCGCGATGTGTCTCAGGAGATTGATGAGCAGTTTATCCGTATGCGTCTTAGAAATGCATGGGAGTATAGGAAGAAAACAGTCGATACAGGCAGCTGCAGGGTTGTTTTTGGTGAGGCTGATTTCCTTCCGGGTATAGTTATAGATAAGTTTTCGGATGTTCTCGTAGTACAGTCGCTTGCTATGGGTATAGACAGATTTAAGATACAGATTGTTGATTTATTAAAGGAAATACTCGCAGAGGATGGTATATGTATACGTGGAGTATACGAGAGAAGTGATGCAAAAGTGCGCAAGCAGGAAGGCATGGAGCGTATAAAAGGATTTATAGGTGAAGAGTTTGATACAGAGGTTGAGATAGTAGAAAATGGTGTCAGGTATTATGTAGATGTGGCAGATGGACAGAAGACAGGATTTTTCCTTGACCAGAAATACAATAGAGAGTCTATAAGAAAACTCTGCAAAGGTGCAAAAGTGCTTGACTGTTTTACACATACCGGTTCCTTTGCTCTCAATGCAGGTCAGGCGGGTGCAGCAAGTGTGCTTGGCCTTGATGCGTCAGAGCTTGGTGTAGAGCAGGCCAGAAAAAATGCAGAGCTCAATGGTCTTTCAGACATTGTTAAATTTGAATGTGCAGATGTATTTGAGAAACTTCCTGAGTTTGAGGCGGCAGGAGAGAAGTTCGATGTTGTTATTCTTGATCCTCCTGCGTTTACAAAGTCAAGAAATTCGATTAAAAATGCGGTAAAGGGATACAGAGAGATAAATCTCCGCGCCATGAAGCTTATAAAAGATGGGGGCTATCTTGCCACATGTTCATGTTCACACTTTATGGACTATGAATTGTTTACCAAAACAATAGGACAGGCAGCACAGAATGTACATAAGAGACTGCGACAGGTTGAGTTCAGGACACAGGCTCCTGATCATCCGATACTCTGGGCAGCAGGAGAGTCATATTATTTGAAGTTTTATATTTTCCAGGTTGTAGATGAGAAATAAGTGTTAGGAAAACTGTATGCAAAAGGAATACCGGCAGAGAATATAAGAAAATATGGATTTGCATTTGATGGCAAAAAAGTGTTGATAGGGTGTGCGTGAGAAGATGTTGTATGGAAATTGAGATGCAGGAGAAAATTATAAATCAATTATCAGGAGGTGAGTTTATGTTGGAATTTGGAATGCCAACTTTAATTGAAAATAAAACACTTGAGGATAATATTGCTCTTTGTAAACAATTGGGGCTATCTTTTGTTGAACTAAATATGAATTTTCCAGAATATCAAATTGATAAAATTGAGAATATAGAGTGGTTTTATAAGAAAGCAGATGAAGCAGGTATTTACTATACAATTCATTTAGATGAAAATTTAAATGTTGCAGATTTTAATCCATTAGTAAAAGATGCTTATTTAGAAACGATACGTCGCACAATAGAAGTAGCAAAACATTTTGTGGAATTAAAGAATAAGTATGGAAAGAAGGAACAGCCACTAACAATTAATATGCATATGCATCATGGAATCTTCATTACATTGCCTGACAAAAAAGTGCAAATGTATGAGAGAGATTTTGATATATATATGGATAATATTTTACACTTTATCGAAGTTTGTGAGGAATGGATTGGAGAATCTGATATACGGATTGCTATTGAAAATACAGATGGTTTTCGTGAATATGAAAAAAAGGCAATAGAAAGTATGTTAAAAAGTGATTGCTTTGTTTTGACATGGGATATAGGACATTCAAAAGGAACTGGAGAAATTGATGTGCCATTTATTCTTAGCAATAAGGGCAAACTAAGTCATTTTCACATTCATGACGGAAGAGAAAATCCTTCTAAGAATCATCTGGCATTAGGTGATGGGGAAATAGACTTGTCAGACCGTTTAAATATAGCTAAGGAATGCAATGCGAGATGTGTATTAGAAACGAAAACGATAGAAGCATTAAAGAAATCAGTGAAGTGGCTAAAAAATCATGGCAAATATGATTGTGCTGAAAATATGGAAGTAAAATGACTGATTATAAAAATAAAGAGTTTGTCATCGAAGATTTAGATGGTAGATGGATTGCATTCGGTTTAAAAGAAGACTGATAATTGAATTAAAATGGGAAATCCGTTATACTATTGGTAGTTGCAATAGGAATACAGAGTTTTGATAAGATAAGAGAAAAGGATTGCTTTTATGTGGATA
>JAFPDA010000088.1 GCA_017425575.1 Lachnospiraceae bacterium
ATTCTGTATAGTTTACCGAGGAAATACATATATCTGCCGTTTTGTGTTCTGTAATCGCAGAAATACTTGTCCAAACTTATCTTTCTCAATAAAAAAGCTCTCTATTACAGCATTTTCTTTATATATTTTCCCGTATATGACTCTTTAACCTCTGCAACCTGTTCAGGTGTACCGCTGGTAAGAAGTGTACCACCTCTGTCCCCTCCTTCAGGCCCCATGTCTATAATATAATCCGCTGTCTTTATTACATCCAGATTATGCTCTATGACTATGACAGTATTGCCACCATCAGTAAGCTTTTTCAATATCTCTATCAGTTTATGAACATCTGCAAAGTGAAGTCCTGTTGTAGGTTCATCGAGAATATACACTGTCTTTCCAGTGCTTCTTTTGCTAAGCTCTGTGGCAAGTTTTATTCTCTGAGCCTCTCCTCCGGACAATGTAGTTGATGGCTGTCCAAGTTTTACATAAGAAAGCCCTACCTGATAAAGAGTCTCTATCTTTCTCTTTATTGATGGGATATTATCAAAGAATACAAGGGCCTCCTCAACTGTCATATCAAGCACGTCATAAATACTCTTTCCTTTATATAATACATCAAGAGTCTCTCTGTTATATCTCTTTCCATTACACACTTCACATGGCACATATACATCCGGAAGAAAGTTCATCTCTACTTTTATTATTCCGTCACCCTTACAGGCTTCACATCTTCCACCTTTTACATTAAAGCTGAATCTTCCCTTACTGTAACCCTTGAGTTTTGCATCCTGAGTGGCAGCAAAAAGGTCTCTTATCAAATCAAACACGCCAGTGTAAGTAGCAGGATTAGACCTTGGAGTACGTCCTATCGGTGACTGATCAATATCTATTACCTTGTCGAGCACCTCAAGGCCTTCAACACAGTCACAATCTCCCGCAACACATCTTGCACGGTTAAGCTTTTTGGCAAGTGTCTTGTAAAGTATCTCATTTACAAGTGAACTTTTTCCAGAGCCAGACACACCGGTGACACATGTCATAACCCCTGTCGGAAATGCCACATCTATGTTTTTGAGATTATTTTCCCTTGCACCTCTTACAGTTATCCAGCCTGTAGGCTCAAGTCTTTTCTCTGGAACAGGAATCTTTATCCTTCCACTGAGATATGCTCCTGTAACTGAATCCTCATTTTTCATAATATCTTCCGCAGTTCCAACAGCGATAACCTCTCCACCATGTGAACCTGCTCCCGGTCCTATATCCACAATATAATCAGCTGCAAACATTGTATCCTCATCGTGTTCTACAACAATAAGTGTATTTCCCAAATCTTTTAAGGCTTTAAGTGTCTTTAAAAGCTTGTCATTATCTCTCTGGTGAAGTCCTATACTAGGCTCATCAAGAATATAGGCAACTCCTACAAGCCCTGAACCAATCTGTGTTGCAAGACGTATACGCTGTGCCTCACCGCCCGAGAGACTTGCCGTATGTCTTGAAAGCGAGAGATAATCAAGACCAACATCCATAAGAAACTTAACTCTTGAGCGTATCTCCTTTAATACAACCCCGCCAATCTTTAGCTGTCTCTCACTAAGCTCCATGTTTTCAAGAAACTCTGTAAGTTTTGCAATCGACATCTCAGTTATCTCAGCTATATTTTTATCTGCAATTGTTACTGCAAGTGCCTCCTTTTTAAGACGTTTTCCCTTGCAGTCCTTACAAGGTGTTATGCGCATAAAAGTCTCATATTCTTTTTTGACTGTTTCAGAACCGGTTTCCCTGTATCTTCTCTCTACATTTTTGATAAGACCTTCAAAAGCAACGTCATACACTCCTTCTCCACGCTGTCCCTTGTAATGCACCTTTACTTCTTTGCCATTTGTACCATTGATAATTATATCTTTTATATCTTCCGGAAGTTCCTCATATGGTGTGTTCAAATCAAACTGATACTCCTCTGCAAGTGCATTTAACAGACATCTTGCAAAGCTTGTCTCATTAGGGACAGACTGCCATCCCATAACAGTAATTGCTCCATCTGCAAGACTTACACTCTTGTCAGGTATAATAAGCTCCTCATCAAACTCCATCTTATATCCGATACCATGACAGGTTTCACACGCACCAAACGGATTGTTGAAAGAAAAAGTTCTTGGCTCAATCTCATTTATGCTTATGCCACAGTCAGCACAGGAAAAGCTCTGGCTGAAGTTTATCTGACGCTCTCCGGGTATATCTACTATCATAACTCC
>JAFPDA010000089.1 GCA_017425575.1 Lachnospiraceae bacterium
ATTTGATACCTTTGCCGCCACGATGCTGATTGGTAAATTCGTCAATTCGGGTTCTCTTGCCCATACCAAACTCAGACACAATAAGCAAATACTCACCCTGTGTATTTAACTGCATAGCCACAACTTCATCATCATAAGACAAATTCATTCCTATTACACCCATAGAAACTCGGCCTGTAACACGGACATCTTTTTCATCAAAACGTATACACTGTCCCTGCTTGGTTATCATAATAATATCCTTATTGTCATCTGTTATTTTAACTTCAATAAGGTCATCATTTTCCCTGAGGTTAATAGCCTGAAGTCCTGATTTTCTAATATTCTGATATTCACTTATATGCGTTTTCTTTACAAGACCACGCTTTGTAGCCATGAATAAATACTTGTCATCATCATATGAACTTAGAGTAATCATTGCTGTAATCTTCTCTTCCGGCATAAGCTGGACAAGATTGATAACTGCAACACCTCTTGCTGTTCTTCCACTCTCTGGAATCTCGTATGCTTTAAGTCTGTATACACGTCCCTTGTTGGTAAACAGCATAACATCATGATGAGTTGTTGTCATAACCATACGCTCTATATAGTCATCATCGATAATCTGCATACCTTTAATACCTTTACCACCGCGGTGCTGGCTCTTAAAGTTCTCCACAGACATTCTCTTAATATATCCGAGTTTGGTCATTGTTATAACAGTGTTCTCTTTTGTTATAAGATCCTCCATGGATATATCATACTCGTCAAATCCAATAGATGTTCTCCTGTCATCACCATATTTATCACGGATAACTATTATCTCTTCTTTTATAACATCAAGCAGTACATTTCTGTCTGAAAGAATTTTATTGTACTCTGCAATCTTCTTTTCAAGCTCTGAATACTCACCTTCAAGCTTCTCTCGCTCCAGACCCGTAAGAGTCTTAAGACGCATATCCACTATAGCCTGTGACTGTGCATCTGAAAGTTCAAATCTCTCGATAAGTCTCTGTTTTGCCTCAGCAGTATTCTTTGAAGAACGTATTATTGATATAACCTCATCAATATTGTCAAGCGCAATAAGCAGTCCCTTTAAGATATGGGCACGCTCTTCCGCTTTGTTTAAATCATACTTTGTACGGCGTGTGACAACCTCTTCCTGATGTTTAAGATAATACTTAAGCATCTGAAGAAGATTCATTACCACAGGCTCATTATTTACAAGAGCAAGCATTATAACGCCGAATGTGTCCTGTAACTGTGTATGCTTATATAACTGGTTTAAAACGACATTTGGATTTACATCACGACGAAGTTCTATACATACTCTCATTCCCTCACGGCTTGTCTCATCTCTGAGGTCTGTGATTCCATCTACTTTTTTATCTCTGTGTAACTCAGAAATCTTCTCTATAAGCTTAGCCTTGTTTACCATATAAGGCAACTCTGTAACTACAATTCTATTCTTGCCATTTTCCATCGGCTCAATATTTGTAACCGCACGTACACGTATTTTACCTCTGCCAGTACGATAAGCTTCCTCTATGCCTCTTGTTCCAAGAATTTCGGCACCTGTAGGGAAATCCGGTCCTTTTATTATCTCAAGAATCTCTTCTATAGTTGTATCACTGTCGTTCTGTATATTTTCTATTATCTTTAATACACCATTGATTACTTCACGGAGATTGTGTGGAGGTATATTTGTTGCCATACCTACCGCTATACCTGATGTACCATTTACAAGAAGGTTTGGATATCTTGACGGAAGTACAGTAGGCTCCTTCTCAGTCTCATCAAAGTTTGGAATAAAATCAACTGTATCTTTATTTATGTCAGCAAGCATTTCCATAGAAATCTTGCTAAGTCTTGCCTCAGTGTAACGCATGGCAGCAGCACCGTCACCATCAACTGAACCAAAATTTCCATGTCCGTCTACAAGTGGATATCTTGTAGACCAGTCCTGTGCAAGATTTACAAGTGCACCATAGATAGAACTATCACCATGTGGATGATATTTACCCATAGTATCTCCGACAATACGCGCACACTTACGATGTGGCTTGTCAGGACCGTTATTTAACTCTATCATTGCATACAAGATTCTTCGCTGTACGGGCTTCAGACCATCTCTTACATCTGGGAGAGCTCGTGAAGCTATAACGGACATCGCATAATCTATGTATGAAGTTTCCATAGTCTTTTTCAAATCAACTTCATTGATTTTGTCAAAGATATTCTCGTCCATATCATTCTCCATTTCTATATATTTTTTTATTCAGAGCCCTGTACATTACTTTTTTTAACAGCTATAGCATTGTAAATGCACTCTTAGCCTGCAGGGTCTGAAAAGTTGCTGTCTTTTTTATCATACATCAAGATTCTTTACATATTTTGCATTGGCTTCAATAAACTCTCTTCTTGGCTCTACCTTGTCACCCATAAGAGTATTGAATACCACATCAATCTCAGCTTCAGAACTTCTGTCTACATTTACTCTTAACAATACTCTTCTCTCAGGATCCATTGTAGTCTCCCACAACTGATCTGCATCCATCTCACCAAGACCTTTGTAACGCTGAATCTTGTTATTTCCATCTCTTCCAATCTCTGTAAGGATACTGTTAAGTTCAGCATCATCATAAGCATATCGAACCATCTTGTTCTTCTCAATCTTATAGAGAGGTGGCTGTGCAAGATAAACATGTCCCTGTCTTATAAGTTCAGGCATAAATCTGTATAAGAATGTAAGCATAAGAGTAGCAATATGGGCACCGTCAACGTCGGCATCAGTCATTATTACAATCTTATCATATCTTAACTTGCTTATATCAAAATCTTCACCTATTCCTGTACCAAAGGCTGTTATCATAGCCTTAATCTCATTATTAACAAGAATTTTATCAAGTCTTGATTTTTCTACGTTAAGAATTTTTCCTCTGAGCGGAAGTATAGCCTGGGTAGCTCTGTTTCTTGCAGTCTTTGCACTTCCACCGGCTGAATCACCCTCAACAATATATATCTCACAATTCTTAGGGTCTTTATCACTACAGTCAGCAAGCTTTCCGGGAAGACTTGAACCCTCAAGGGATGTCTTTCTTCTTGTTAAGTCCCTTGCCTTTCTTGCAGCATCTCTTGCACGCTGTGCCATAACCGCCTTATCACATATAACTTTTGCAACCTTTGGATTCTGCTCAAGGAAATATGTGAGCTGTTCTGTAACTACAGAATCTACAGCACCTCTGGCATCACTGTTGCCAAGCTTCTGCTTTGTCTGGCCTTCAAACTGCGGCTCACCTATCTTTATGCTTATAATTGCAGCAAGTCCTTCTCTTATATCCTCTCCTGTAAGGTTTGGCTCATTATCCTTTAATATCTTTGCCTTTCTTGCATAGTCATTAAAAGTTTTTGTAAGTGCATTCTTAAAACCTGCAAGGTGAGTTCCTCCCTCAGGTGTGATAATATTATTTACAAAACTGTATGTGCTGTCCTGATATGAATCGTTGTGCTGCATTGCAACCTCAACATAAATATCTTTTCTCTGGCCTTCACAGTAGATAACTTCATCATAGATAGGATTCTGGCTTTTGTTGAGATATTCAACATACTCCTTGATACCACCTTCATAGTGGAAAGTTCTTATCTTAGGCTCCTCCATTCTCTTATCTATAAGAGTAATCTTAAGTCCTTTTGTAAGGAATGCTATCTCTCTGAGTCTCTCTCTCAAAGTATTAAAGTCAAATATCGTATCTTCAAATATAGTTTTATCCGGTAAAAATACTACTTCTGTTCCACTGCGTGATGTATCTCCGATTTCCTTGAGAGGATACATTACTTTACCGTATTCATATCTCTGGTTATATTTCTTTCCATCTTTGTGTACCGTTACTTCAAGCCATTCTGATAATGCGTTTACTACCGAAGCACCTACGCCGTGAAGTCCTCCTGAAACCTTGTATCCTCCACCGCCAAATTTACCTCCTGCATGGAGAATTGTAAATACGACCTCAACTGCCGATTTTCCTGCTTTCTGATTTATTCCAACCGGTATACCACGGCCATTATCAACTACTTTTATTGAATTGTCAGGATTAATTGTAACTTCAATCTCTGTACAGAAACCGGCCAGTGCTTCATCTACAGAATTATCAACTATTTCATACACGAGATGGTGAAGACCACGTATCGATGTACTACCAATGTACATACCTGGTCTTTTTCGTACTGCTTCTAATCCTTTAAGTATTTGGATCTGATCAGCTCCATACTCGCCATTTACTTCTGTTCCCATATTTACCTCCATTCCATGCTGACATAATTATCATTTATTATTTTCTACTGTTGCCGTACCACCAGAAATCCTGAATACTTTATTGAGTGTTATTCTTCCCTCAATAAATTCTTCAAGTCCTGTACAGGTAACAATAGTCTGTATATCATCTATACTGTCTAACAGATAGTTTTGCCTGTTTCTGTCTAATTCAGACAATACATCATCTAATAATAGTATAGGATTATCCTTTGTAACTCTTTTTACAAGTTCTATCTCTGCAAGCTTAAGAGACAACGCACATGTTCTCTGCTGCCCCTGCGAACCGTATTTCCTTATATCTATTCCATCATTCAAAAAACAAATGTCATCCCTGTGCGGACCCACATTTGTAGAACACAGTCTCAAATCCTTTTCCTGACATTCTAAAAGTTTCTTCTCGAAATCTTCCGGAAGTACATCAGGTTCATACGCAAGTTTCACATGTTCTCTGCTGCCGGTAAGCTTCTCGTTTACCTCTGTAACAAGCTCAGACAAATCTTCTATAAATTTCTGTCTGGATTTAATTATTCTGATACCGTATTTTACAAGCTGTTCATCCCATATACTGAGCGTATCTTTAAGCGAGCTGTTAAAATTTATCTGTTTCAGCAGTTTATTACGCTGTGCCAGTACCTTGTTGTACTCGCCAAGTTCATTGAGATATACCTTGTCAAGCTGGGATAATTCCATATTGATAAACTTCCTTCTCTCAGAAGGACCATTCTTTACAATCTTAAGGTCCTCCGGAGAAAAAAATATTATATTTACCAGACCAAGTAATTCACTTGAACGCTTTATAGGGATTCCATCTATGGCAATTCCTTTAGATTTACTGCTTTTTAAATGTACATCTATCCTGTGGGTTATACTTTTTTTCTCCACAAACATTCTGATATGTGCTTCATCTTCACCTATTCTAATCAGTTCTTTATCTTTACTGCCCTTATGTGATTTGGTTGTACCACAGACAAATATAGCTTCAAGAATATTTGTCTTTCCCTGGGCATTATTGCCATACAGGATATTTGTGCATTTATCAAACTCCAGTTTCTGATTTACATAATTTCTAAAATTGCCAAGCTCAATAGAATTAATATTCATAAATTCTATTCTCCTACAACCATAACCGTCTGACCATTAAATTCAAAAGTATCCTGTGGATACAACTTTCTTCCTCTTCTGGTGTCTGTCTCTCCGTTTACCTTAACTTCACCATTCTGAATGACAATTTTTGCCTCGACTCCTGAAGACACAAGACCTGCAAGTTTTAAAGCCTGTCCAAGCTTTATAAAATCATCACTGATTTGTATAGCTTCCATTGTTCAGCCCTCCAATCATTATGAATTAATATTAACAGGAAGAATAAGATAAATATATGTTCCTTCTTTGTCTCTTATAAAGCAAGGAGCTTTAGGATTTATCATATACATTGTAATCTCTTCTTCATCTATTACTTTAAGTGCATCTATTAAAAATCTTGGATTAAATCCTATAAGAATGTCTTTACCCTCTTTGGTAATATCAACTTCCTCATTCATTGAACCTATTGAAGAATTAATTGCAAACTTCATATTGCCGTCTGTTATGTCAACCAGTACCGGCTTCTTCTCAGATTCCTTTATCATAAGAGTTGTTCTGTCTATACAGTCAAGCATATTCTTTTTATTTACAGTTATCTTTGTCTCATAGTCACTTGAAAGCATTTTGTCTATCTGGTAATACTCACCCTCGATAAGTCTAGAGAGGACAATAGTATTATCAAATTCAAATAAGATATGATTGTCTGTAAAATATATAGCCATCTCATTGTCTAAACCACCAGTGAGAATTTTACTTATTTCTATAAGAGTTTTTCCTGGAACTATAACTGATATATCAGGATATGAACCTGCTAACTGTACTTTTCTGATTGAAATTCTGTGACCGTCTAAAGATACAACCTTAAGTTCAGAATCGTGAATCTCAAACAATTCACCAGTCATGACCTTTGCATTCTCATTATCTGATATAGAAAAAACAGTCTGTCGTATTATCTCTTTAAGTGTAAACTGAGATATAACTACTTTATTATTTCTTTCTATATCAGGTAAATAAGGAAATTCACCAGTTGGACGCGAAGCAATATTAAACTTTGATTTACCTGCATTTATAAATAAAGTGTAATTGTCATCAGCTGTAAGTTTAACTGTATCAGAAGGAAGTTTACGTATAATCTCAGAAAACACTTTAGCCTTAACAGCTATTGAACCTTCCTCAATTATCTCACCCTCCAGAATAGTTTCTATTCCGATTTCAAGATCATTTGAAATTAATTTGATCTGACCATCTTTTGCTTCTATAACTATACAGTCAAGAATATCCATAGTAGATTTTCCAGAAATAGCCTTTAATACAATATTAATTGCATCTAGAAGTTTATTCTTATTACAAGTAATATTTAAAAGCGCTGTATTTTCTGAAATATTATTAGTTATATCGTTCGTATTAATTATTGTAGGAAAAGTATCATTAATTGATTCAGTGATGTCCATTGTTTATAACTCCTCTCAAAATTAATTTTGGAAAAATAATATAAATTAATTATAATTTTCAGCAGCATCAGTAGTAGGGGGTGTGGAAATGTGGAAAACCCCTAAAGCTCTTAGAAAACACTGAAAAAAGCAAATTAATAACATGGTTGATAAGGCAAAATAACCTGTTGAAATCCCGCTTTTTATAAACATGGCGTTTTTTGAGAGCTGATATTAGTAAAGTCTGAATTAACAAAAAAAGTGGATATGTTAATTCTAAATTAACAATCATCAGGGATTAATTTTCTTGTAAAGTACATCAAGGTTTTGTTTTAGTTCAGCGTTATTACTTTCATCGTTAAGTTTCTTTTCAATAATCTCTATACCGTGAAGGATAGTAGAGTGATGACGGTTGCCCAATTTGTTTCCTATTTCAATAAGAGGGCTGTTTGTCAGATGACGGCATAAATACATACAGATATGTCTTGGAAAAGCAATGTTTGAATTTCTCTTTGTTGAGAGAAGATCAGCTACCGTTATATTGAAGTGGTCAGCGACGGTCTCTGTTATATATTCAATAGTAACCTGACGGTTGGTGTTTGGATTTATCATATCAGCCAATGCTTCGCGGGATAATTCCATGGTTATCTTCTTGTCACATAAATTGGCAAAAGCTATAACTTTTGTGATTGCACCCTGAAGCTCTCTTATGTTGGAAACAATATTATTTGCAATATAATCCAGTATAGAATCGTCTATATTGATGTTTTCTTCTGCAACTTTTTTTCGAAGTATCGCCATACGTGTTTCGTAATCGGGAGCCTTTATATCAACGGTAAGTCCCATTTCAAAGCGTGAGCGAAGGCGTTCTTCAAGAGTAGTCATAGTTGACGGGTGCTTATCACTCGAGATGATTATCTGCTTCTGTGACTCATACAGATGATTAAATGTATGGAAAAATTCAAGCTGGGTACTTTCTTTTCCTTCTATGAACTGGATATCATCTATAAGCAGCACATCTGTGTTTCTGTATTTATTTCTGAACTCCTGACGTGCTGTAGAATGTTCCTTTTTGCTGTCACGAATTGCATCTACAATCTCATTCGTGAAGGTTTCGCTTGTAACATACATAACCTTTTTGGTATTGTCGTGATCCATAATATAGTTTGCAATCGCGTGCATAAGGTGGGTTTTGCCAAGACCTGCCCCCCCGTAGATAAATAAAGGATTGTATGTATGCCCTGGTGCTTCAGCGACTTTAAGTGAAGCAGCATGTGCAACATCGTTGTTACCGCCGACAATAAATGTATCAAATGTATAAATAGGATTGATAGAAGAATTTATGCGGGGTTTAGGTTTCTTTTCAGAAGGTTCCGGTTCTGCAGTTTCAGCTTCGTTTTGTGTATCAAAATCTGTACTTGAAATATAGGAAATGTCGTAACGTACACCAGTTATCTGCTCGATTGCCACTCTGAGAAAAAGTCCATACTTTTGTTCTATAAAAGATTTGCTGTTTCCTATATTAGAATCGTTTATAAGAACTGTAAGATTATTTCCATCAACTGAATAAATGCTGAGGATTTTTATAAAAGTGCGGAATGATACCTCAGTGATATCAAAGCTGACTTTCATATGCTCCAGTATTTTGTCCCATTTTTCGTACAATTCATTTTCCAAGATAAATACCTCATTTCTATATAAACATATCGTAAATACATTAATATTTACGCAAAACGCAACTTGTGGCGACAGTATGCGAGATTAACACATCATAATAAACTATTTTATATCAAATGTGGAAATATAGCAAGGAAAATAGTCCATATATGTGTATAAAACAAATGTTAAAAGTGTTAATAAATAGAAAAAATTAAAAAACACACGCATTTAAACATTAATTAACAATATATCAACAAAAAATGTGGATAACTAAAATGTAGGAAAATGTTGTCGAAAAACCTTAAAATTAGGCGAAAATCCACATATTGTGGATAACTATGTGGATAACTGTTGATAAATATTGTGAATAAGTAAAAGTTATTGACATTTTGTTCACAACTTGTCGATAACTATAGTGGGAACATATATTCCGGGAATTCTTGGAAAAGCTTATAAAATATAGCGTGATACAGTGTAGATAACATGTATTAATATTGTGGATTTGTGAATTTGGTATATTAATAACTTTTTGTTGATAAGCATGAATGGTATGATTTCTTTCATTATATTAATGTGTTATAAAGAATTATGTTGATGCAGAAGGAAAAAATATAAACAGTATACACATGTTGAAATTAATGTGGATAAGTTGGGGATTAATGTTGAGAATGAGTGATGCAGAAAATATAATAAATTACTTGACTTATTGGGCATTTGCTAATATAATGTGTTATACATGTGGTTTTATGGATTGCATGTTTTGGATATTGTTTGAATGTAAGGAGGTGTTTTAGAATGAAGATGACATTTCAGCCAAAGAAGAAATCAAGAAGCAGAGTTCACGGTTTCAGAAAGAGAATGCAGACTGCTAACGGAAGAAAAGTTTTAGCAAGCAGAAGAGCAAAGGGAAGACATAAATTATCCGCATAGGTCGCAGTTATGTGACCTTTTCTTCTATATTCTTATAGAGGGACTTAATATAACCGTGTGACACACGGAGATAGCTCGTGATATTGCAGTTAGCAGTACTGCTTTAGCGGGAAGCTCCCGTATCAGTATATGATTAAATTTTGGGAGTATGTCAACAATAGAGGGATTATTGTGTTTAAATCAATTAAAAATAATTTTGAATTTTTAAATGTATATCATCGTGGTAAATCCTATGCTAACAGGTATCTGGTTATGTATATTACACAAAATCAGATGTCTGAAAACAGATATGGAATCACTGTAAGTAAAAAAGTTGGAAATAGTGTTGTAAGGCATAGGGTGACCAGGTTGATAAGAGAGAGTATCAGATTGAATGAAGAACAGTTTGCCAGGGGTTATGACATTGTAGTGGTAGCTAGAAATACGGCTAAAGATAAAAAGTATCAAGATATTGAAAGCGCACTTTTACATTTGGGCAAGATTCATAAAATCGTTAATAAAAAAGATTGATTATGAAAAGAATCGCGATATTTATTATAAATATGTATAGAAAATATTTATCTCCCTTAAAAGGAAGACCTACGTGTATTTATACACCTACATGTTCTCAGTATGCTATTGAGGCGTTGGAGAAGTACGGTTTTTTCAAGGGGGGTTTTTTAGCTGTAAAGCGAATTTTAAGATGTCATCCTTTCGCAAAAGGTGGTTATGATCCGGTTCCATAGCTATTACTTTTGATTTGGCGAAAGGATAGAAAAGCAGGATAATTGTGATGTGTGTAATTTATCATAATGGGCTGCTTAGAAATGGAGTATATTATGAGTACAATTTTGACAACATATCAGGGTGCAATATTAGGACCAATAGCAAGATTACTTGGTTACATTTTGCAGGGACTGTATGCTGTATTAGATTTAATTGGGGTAAATAATACTGCAGTATGTATTATTTTATTTACATTTCTGGTAAATGCACTTATGCTGCCTATGCAGATTAAGCAGCAGAAATTTTCAAAGATGACTGCGATAATGAATCCTGAGCTTCAGGCTATACAGAAGAAATATAAAGATAAAAAAGACCAGGCATCGCAGCAGAAGATGTCATTAGAGACACAGGCTGTATATCAGAAATACGGGGTTAGTCCTGCAAGTGGATGTCTCCCTATGCTTATTTCACTTCCTATATTGTTTGCACTTTATCGTGTAATCTACAATATACCTGCATATGTACCACAGATATATGATATATATGAGGGTGTAGCTAAATCAGTAATGGAAGCAGGGGTATCTGTCGAAGAGTTATCAAAAATGATAAAGACAAATACCTATGTAATAAATGATGCAATAAAGGGTTCGACGGCAAAAGGTCTGGCTAATGCAGATAAGTTAAGATATTATATTGATGTATTAGGTCAGTTTAATGATGATGGATGGAATACACTGGCAGCAAAATATTCAACATTAAAGAGTCAGATAGCTGATGTTGCAACGCAGTCAAAACATATAAATTCATTCTTAGGACTGAATATTGCCGACATGCCATCGCTTAAGAGCGTTAGTATTATAATACCAATTCTTTCTGTTATCAGTCAGGTACTCAGTATGAGAATTGCCATGGCCGGTACACAGCAGAATATGGACCCTAATAATCCAACAGCAGCTTCTATGAAGATGATGAATAATGTAATGCCTTTTGTATCAGGTGCTATGTGTTTCATGTTCCCTATAGGTGTTGGTATATACTGGGTTGCAGGTAATGTATTCAGAATTTTCCAGTCTTTAGGTATCAATTTATATTTTGATAAGATGGATATGGAAGCTGAAGTTGCAAAGAATGTTGAGAAAACCAAGAAGAAATTTGAAAAATATGGTATCGATCCGAACACAGCAATGCAGAAGGCTGTCAATAAAGGTAATGAAGTTAAAAAGGATAACAGCAGTATCAGTAAGAATGCAAACAGTGTAAAGAGAGATATACAGAACAACAGAGGAAATAAAAATTATAAAGAAGGTAGTATAGCAGCATATGCAAATATGCTGGCAAGAAATGATTCTGAAGATAAAAAGTAATAATTGATTAGAGTGTCAAAATGTCTGAAATTCCCTTATTGAAAAAATGGACTTTTGACACCTGAATTATAAATTTTATCTTTGATGAATAATGGAGGAGAATATGTCTGATTGGAAAGAGTTTTCAGCTAAGACAGTGGATGAAGCTTTAACAAATGCTTTGGTTCAGCTTGAGACTACAAGTGATAAAGTTGAGTATGAAGTTATAGAGAGAGAAAGTTCAGGTATATTGGGGCTTTTTAGTAAACCTGCAAAAATAAGAGTTAAGGTTAAATTTGATATTCAAGATACAGCAAGAGATTTTCTTAACAAAGTGTTAAAGACAATGAGTCTTACAGCTGTAATAGATATGTCATTTGATGAAGAAGAAAACCAGATAAATATTAACTTAAGTGGTGAGGAAATGGGAATTCTCATCGGCAAGAGGGGTGCTACTCTTGATGCATTACAGCATCTTACAGGTCTTGTAGTAAATAAATACACTGAGAATTATGTGAAGGTAAAGATTGATACAGAGAATTACAGAGAGAGAAGAAAAGAGACTCTTGAAAACCTTGCAAGAAATATTGCGCAGAAGGTTAGAAGAATTCATCGTCCTGTATATCTTGAGCCTATGAATCCTTATGAGAGAAGAGTTATACATGCTGCTCTCCAGAAGGACGAGTTTGTAGAAACTCACAGTGAAGGTGAAGAACCTTACCGTAAAGTAGTTATATCTTTGAAACCAGGTGTTGATGCAGGCTATGAGAGAAAAGGCAGATATCAGCGTGGTGGAAAAAGACCATATAACAATTCAAGAGGAAATTACAGAAAAAATAACTACGGCGGTTATAATAAAAAATATAACGCTAACAGAAATGAAGAAGCTTCAAAGGAAGTTTCAAGTGAAGAGAATAATCAATAAAATGGCAGGGGGCTGGCAACAGTCCCCTTTTGTGTACTTAAAATACACATGGAGGTTTCAGCAAAAATGTATACTGAAAAAACAATAGCAGGAATTGCAAGTGGTATGGGAGGCGGTATCGGTATTATAAGAATAAGCGGTGCCGAGTCCCTGAAGATTGCAGGAAAAATCTTCAGAACCAGAAAAAATGTTAATACGGATAATGGAAAGATAAAAGAAGATGCAGAGTGGGATGAGGATATTTTCTTAAAAAAGGAATCACATACTATTCATTATGGATATATAGTGGATGGCGAATATATAATAGATGAAGTTATGGTTCTTTTGATGAAAGCGCCTAACAGCTATACAAAAGAGGATGTTGTCGAGATAGACTGCCACGGCGGCCCGTATGTTGTTCAGAAGATTTTACAGAAGGTTCTAAAAAGCGGAGCAAAGCTTGCGGAGCCGGGAGAATTTACAAAGAGAGCTTTTCTGAATGGAAGAATAGATTTATCCCAGGCTGAAGCTGTTATGAAGGTTATCTCATCGCAGAGTGATTTTGCCTTAAATAGTGCTCTTAAACAGCTTGAGGGAAATGTATCTCATTATATTGAGGAGATTCGTCAGGAGATTCTGCATAATCTTGGATTTATTGAAGCTGCACTTGATGACCCTGAGCATTATGACCTTGATGAGTTCAGGGAGGAGCTTGAGGCAGCAGTTGATTCTGAAATATCAAAACTTTCTGAACTTGTTGAAAAGTTTAATGATGGCAGGATGAAATCTGAGGGGATAAATACTGTTATTGTTGGAAAGCCAAATGCAGGAAAGTCATCACTTATGAATATACTGCTTGATGAGGAGAGAGCAATAGTAACAGATATTGCAGGAACGACAAGAGATGTAATAGAAGAGACTGTCCATCTGGGAGATATAGTGTTAAAGCTTGCAGATACAGCGGGTATACACGATACAGAAGATGTGGTTGAAAATATTGGCGTAGACAGAGCCAAGAAATATGTGGACAATGCAGATTTTGTGATTTATGTGGTAGATTCCAGTATGGAGCTGGATGAAGATGATGAGCAGATAATAGATATACTTTTTGGCAAAAGAGGTGTGGTGCTTCTGAATAAGTCAGACCTCGATACAAAAGTGTCTGATATGGATATAAGAGAAAAGATTAACTGGGATTGTATAGAGTTTTCAAATCAGACACGTCAGGGACTTAAAGTGCTTGAGGAATATATACAGAGTTCATTTCTTAAAGGAGAAATTTCTTATAATGACCAGATATATCTTACAAATATCAGGCATAAAGAAGCAGTTGAAGAGGCCATAAATAGTCTTAAAAAGGTAAAGGAAACTTTAGATGCCATGATGCCGGAAGATTTTCTTACAATAGATATGCTTGACGCATATAAGAAACTTGGTCTTATTAACGGTGAGACTGCCAGTGAGGATTTGGTTAATAAAATATTTAAAGATTTTTGTATGGGGAAATAGTGTGAAAGTTTCATTATGATTTATGCCGCCAACTGAAAGACGGCGGAATGGGGATTATATTTAGAAGAAATTGATATATGGAGGAATAAAAATGTCTTATCTATATGAGGAATATGATGTAGTTGTAATTGGTGCAGGACATGCGGGTTGTGAGGCAGCGCTTGCATCTGCAAGGCTTGGGATGAAGACACTTATATTTACGGTCAGTGTTGACAGCATCGCTATGATGCCTTGTAATCCCAACATTGGAGGAAGTTCAAAGGGACATCTTGTAAGAGAGGTTGACGCTTTGGGCGGTGAGATGGGTAAAAACATAGATAGGACATTTATTCAGACAAAGATGTTAAATATGTCTAAAGGACCTGCAGTTCATTCTCTGCGCGCCCAGGCAGACAAAAAAGATTACAGCAATTCTATGAGAAATGTTCTTGAAAATACAGAAAACCTTGTCATAAAGCAGGGGGAAGTGGCAGAGGTAATAGTTGAAGACGGTAAGGTAACCGGTGTCAGAACAACCTCAGATGCAGTTTATCCATGTAAGGCAGCTATCATGTGTACAGGAACATATCTTAAGGCGAGATGTATATATGGAGATGTAAGCCAGTATACAGGACCAAACGGGCTTTCTGCTGCCAATCATCTTACGGAATGTCTTGTAAATCTTGGAATTGATGTCAGAAGATTTAAGACAGGAACACCTGCGAGGGTAGATAAGAGGACGGTTGATTTCTCTAAAATGGAGGAGCAGAAGGGCGATGAAAATATTGTACCATTTTCATTTACAAACACGCCTGAAGAGCTTCAGAGAGAGCAGGCTTCATGCTGGCTCACATATACAAACAAAGAGACACACAAGATAATAATGGACAATATAGACAGGTCACCATTATATTCGGGAAATATCAAAGGTACAGGTCCAAGATACTGTCCGTCAATAGAAGACAAGGTAGTAAGATTTGCGGACAAAGAGAGACATCAGGTTTTCCTTGAGCCTGAAGGAAATTATACAAATGAGATGTATGTCGGAGGTATGTCAAGCTCTCTTCCGGAGGATGTTCAGTACAAGATGTATCATTCAGTGCCCGGACTTGAGAATGCAACTATAGTCAGAAATGCATATGCCATAGAGTATGACTGTATAAATCCTGTACAGCTTAAAGCTTCTCTTGAATTTAAAAATATAAGCGGATTTTTCAGTGCAGGACAGGCAAATGGAAGCTCAGGATATGAGGAGGCAGCAGCACAGGGTATTGTTGCAGGAATAAACGCTGCTTTAAAAATAAAGGGAAAAGAGCCGATGATACTTGACCGTTCACAGGCATATATCGGCGTGCTTATTGATGACCTTATTACAAAGGGGACAAATGAGCCGTACAGAATGATGACTTCAAGAGCTGAGTACAGACTGCTTCTCAGGCAGGATAATGCAGACCTTCGTCTTACAAAGATTGGTCATGAAGTTGGTCTTATAGATGATGAGAGATATAACAGACTGCTTGAAAAAGAAAAACTGATTGCACAGGAGATAGAGAGAGTAAATAATGTAAACATAGGTGCAAATAAAGCAGTACAGGAGCTTATGGAGAGATGCGGAAGTACACGCTTACAGTCAGGAATGAGAATGTCAGAGCTTATAAAAAGACCAGAGCTTACATACGATATGCTGGAGGAGATAGATCCTGACAGACCAGAGTTACCGTATGAAGTGAGAGAGCAGGTAAATATATCTGTTAAGTACGAAGGTTATATAAACAGACAGCTTCGACAGGTAGAGCAGTATAAGAAGCTTGAGAATAAGAGAATACCTGAAAATATTGATTATAATAACGTGTACAGTTTGAGAAAAGAAGCAGTGCAGAAGCTTAATGATTTAAGACCGGCTTCAGTTGGACAGGCATCAAGAATATCAGGTGTATCACCTGCTGATATATCTGTGCTTTTGATTTACCTTGAGAAGATGTAAGATAGTGTGAAAATTTCACACATAAAAAATGCAGAAACAGCATTTTTTATTGCTAGTTATGCCACAGATTGAGGCGTGCGGGATTATTATTCAGAAATGAGGTATAAAGTGAAAGAATTATTATATGATGCTGCGAAAAAAGCAGGCATAGAGCTTAGTGATGAGCAGCTTAATAAATTTGAGACATATTATGAAATGCTTATAGAGAAAAATAAAGTCATGAATCTCACAAGCATAACTGAGATGAATGATGTGGTTATGAAGCATTTTGTTGACAGTATATCTATTAAAAAATATATTGATTTATCCGGGAAAAAGATAATAGACATCGGAACGGGAGCAGGTTTTCCTGGTATACCACTTGCAATAGTTTTTGAGGATGCACAGTTCACACTGATGGATTCACTTAATAAAAGGATTCAGTTTCTGAATGAAGTGATAGAGGCAATTGAATTAAAAAATGTAGAGACCGTTCATGACAGGGCAGAGGACCTTGCAAGAAAAGAAGGATACAGGGAAAAGTATAATTACTGCGTATCAAGGGCAGTTGCAAATATGTCTACACTTCTTGAATACTGTATACCATTTGTAAAAAAAGGCGGTAAATTTATATCTTATAAATCGGGAGCTGTCAAAGAAGAACTTGAGGCATCAGTTAATGCACAGAAAAAGCTTGGATGTAAATATGCCGAGTGTATAGAGTTTACACTTCCTGACACGGATATATCGAGAACCTTTGTGGTGTTTGAGAAAGTTAATTTCACAGGAAAAGCATATCCAAGACAGGCAGGAAAGCCAAAGAAAAATCCGCTGTAAAAAATATAAGGTAAGAAAGAAAATCCCCATCTCATCAGATAGGGATTTTTGCTTTATATAGGCCTTCAAACAGGAATGCGAATATCCGAATTCTGCGGTCTGATAACTAATGTCGCAGAAAATATTTAAGGTTGTATAAATGTCAATGAGGTAGTCAAGATGGAAGAAACAAAGAGTAACAGAATAGAAGTACCAATTAAGGATAATTATCTGCTTACAATTAGGGAAGCAGGTGCTTATTTTGGTTTATGGACAAAATATATATGTAGAATTGTGGAGGTTAACGAAAGTGGATTCGTAATTTTTATAGGTAATAAATATATGATTATCAGAAGAAAATTTGAGGAATATATGGATGGGATAGCTGTGAAAAATACCATTGAATAAGTGGGACTTTGTATTGTAAATGTTCCACGCAGGTGGTATTATACGTATAATATGGGAGGAGTTATACATGAACAAAACATATTCAATGAGTATCAGAGTTAGCGAAGAAGAATTAAATAGATTAAAGCAGGCGGCAAAATTGGAATCATATTCTTCTTATAGTGAGTTTGTGAGAAGAATTGCGCTAAAAGAGGCTGATAGGGTAATAAAAAAAGACAAAAAAGACGAATAGAACACTTGTTCAATTTGATGGAATGAGTTATACTTATATATGAGCAAGATGATATTTGGAGGTGCTGGTATGGCTAAAGGCAAAAGAGCAGAGTCGAGATGTAGATACTTAGTGAGAAATATTGCTGGACAGAAAGGTTGGGATGTGAGACATCCTCAAAAAGGTGGAGATTTTTTGGAAGAGCAAGAGATTGAAGATTTCTTGCCAGATTGTGGACTTGATGGAACAAAACCAGATTTCATTGTGTGCAAAAAATCACTTCCGTTAGTTGTGGTCGAAGCCAAAAATGATATAAAGAAAATTGATAATGCAATATCAGAAGCGATGGAGTATGCTGATTCAATTAATAAAAAAGGAAAGTATAAGATTAGAATTGCAGTAGGTGTTGCAGGAGAAGAGGATCATGGATATCTTTTTAAATCATTTTTTTGGAATGATAAAAAATGGACACCATTAACATCTAAAGGATATGAATTAACTAGTTTTCCAAGTGTTTTTGAGGTGGAGGGTGCTTTAGTTACTAATAACGGTACTACTGAGGTTTCTATTCCACAAATATCGGACTATATTAATACTGCAATAGAACTGTCATCAATATTAAGATCGGCAAAAATAGAGCCGTCATTGCGCCCTAAAGTACTAGGAGCAGTTATTACAGCCTTGTATTGGGGTGAGATTAACTTAGAGGACGGAAAGGAATTGGAGTCTATTAATGATTTGGTATCAGCGGCAATTAAATCAACAGATCATTTTGAAGAAAATAAGAAAGAACAATTAATAGAAACACTTAAATTAACATTTGGAGATTATAACAGATTATCTAATAAGATTAGTAAAATAGTATTTTTGCTTAAAAAACTTAATATTAAATCAATTTTGCAAACAGACACAGATTTTTTGGGGTTATTATATGAAGCGTTTATTAGATATGGATATGATAATAATTCATTAGGAATTGTTTTTACTCCGCGACACATTACGAAATATTGTGCAGAGTTAATTGATGTAACAGCGAAGGATAAAGTTATTGATATAGCATGTGGCTCTGGTGGATTTTTGGTTGCATCCTTTGATCGTATGATGAAAACATCAAAAAAATTAGGAATACCATCGGAAATAGTGAGAGAGTCGTTGTATGGGTTTGATACAAATCCTACAGTTTGGTCTTTAGCTGCACTTAATATGTTTTTTAGAGGTGATGGAAAGAGTCATATTGAGAATGTAAGCTGTTTTGAAGAGAGTAGTAAAGAAAATGTAAAGAATAAATTTACGAAAGCTTTGCTAAATCCCCCCTTCTCTCAGGTCGAAGAGCCAGAACGAGATTTTATTTCATTGGCAATGGAATCTTTGCAAACAATGGGGCTAATGGCTGTTGTTGTTAAATCCGGTATTTTTGCTGATGATGATAATGCTTTATGGCGTGGTGAGTTTTTGAAAAAACATTCTGTTTTAGGGATGATTAGTTTGCCTGGTGATTTATTTTACCCAACAGCTGTTGATACAACAATAATGATTGCACAGGCACATAGGCCACAAATTAAAAGTGATAAGATATTTATGGCTAAAATTTGGAACGATGGATATAAAAAGTTAAAAGGCAAGAGAGTTGAAGTAGAAGGTTCACAATTACAAGAAGTATTAGATTTGTTTAAGAAGTTTATGAAAAACAAAAAGGTAAAATCAGAACTTGTTACAATAGTGCCAGCATCACAGATAATGGAATCTGGAGCTGAATTTTCACCAGAACAGTATTTGCCACAACCTGAGTTGTCTGAAGAAGAGCAGAATATATTTGTAGAGAATATTACAAAATCCATTTTGACAGCGTCAGTATGTATTGAGGATATTGCAGATGAGGTTCTCATGAATTTTCCAATAAATGATGATAAGTTACCGGAGCTTCCATATGGAAAATCTGGTAATATAGAGAAGTTTTTTACTGTTTCAGGTGGAAAATCAAGTGGTGAAAGTAATTACTTAGCTGGGACGTGTCCTTATGTATCATCAGGAGATCCTCAAAATAGTATTGTTAGATTGGTCAATGATGTTAGTGGTGAAGTGTTTGAAAACGGGGCTATCACAGTAACTTGTTTTGGTCAAGCCTGTGTTCAACCTTGGCGATTTATGGCTAGAGGAAATGGTGGTAGTGCAGTAAGGGTTTTGACACCAAAATATAAAATGACGTATTCTGAGATGGCTTGGTTTGCAGCTCAAATTAATATGCAACGTTGGAGATTTTTCTATGGAAGAATGGCAATACAAAAAAGATTAAAACAATTAAATCTAACTGCACCACCTAAAAGATTAGAAGATGGTGAAAATAGTATTGCAAAGAAAATAAGTGAATTATCAGGAACATTTTCGAATATTATGAAAGAATAAAATTAAGGAGGGGGGATTCTGGTAGCCGTAAAATCGCTGGTAGAAATATCCAATTAGTTCTTTTGACAATTCTTTTTGAAGAAAAACGTATCCTGCTTCAAAAGAAGAGTTATAATAAACAGTATTGGCTTTCCAGAACGGACGGCTTCACGATAAATAATATGAACTTACACCTAAATAAGAATGGATGCCTTAATTTTTTGTGCAATTTTCAAATTTGCTCATTTATAGGTAAGAAAGAAAATCCCCATCTCATGAGATGGGGATTTTTCTTTATAAGGTGGAATAATCAAAATTCTTACTAAATGGAACAATTGAATTGTTATCTTTTAAAGTAAGAAGTCTGTTTGAAAAGTCTACCGAGTAAACATAATCGGTGTTTATTATATACGACTTATGGCATCTCTTGAAATTATCAGGAAGTATTTCCTCAAGTTTCTTTAAATTATATTGTCGGGAAGTTATTTTATTATCTTTAGTTATAAATTCAATTATTCTTCCGAACGACTGTATATAGTAAATATCATGGAGGTTTATTTTTATATGAACGCTTTTAAGTGTTTTTATTTTTAATACAGACTCTTTTTTGAATATCATATCAAGCTGCTTATATAACTGGCGCTCGTTAAATGGTTTGAGCAGGTATGAGTAGCAGTGAAAATCATTTAGCGCAGTAAAAACATGCTGTGGATGTGCTGTCGTAAATATAACAGGTGTCTGACGGTAGTTCTTTTCGTTTAAAATATAATCAGTTAAAAGAAGACCGTCTGTATTATCTTCATTTTGATTAAGAGATATGTCTATTATAAATGCACAAAAGTTACCTGTGGTATCAATTATATTCTTAGCTTCATCGATTGTGTGTGCAATGGTTATATCAAATTGTATATGATAATTTCGTAACATCTGTTCTAAGGCTTTGCTCTGAATAATATCGTCTTCAACTATTAAAATAGAATTTTTCATTTGTATCTAATGTCTCCTGTTAAATATTATATTTCGACTTCTATTGATAAGTAAGTTTTTTCATTATGATATGTAGTGCCTACCGTTATATTGCCATTGTATTTTCTAATCTTTGATTTTAATATAGAAAGTCCAAGTCCATGCCCTTCCGGATTTTTCTTGCCTGTATATCCTGATTTGAAAATTTTATTTATAAATTCAGGGTTTGCAAGATAACCGTCATTTTCTATACATATACTAAATTTTTCGCTGGAATTATTTCCTATCGTAATGTAAATATTTTCGCTGTCTGATTCTATGGCGTTATCTAATAATATTCCAACAATATCTACAATCTCAAAAGCACTGCAATTACTTTGATATGAATATTTGTTTATGGCAGGTATTACATTTTTACCCTGAGTCTGTGCATCAATAACTTTGCAGTATAAAAGGCTTGCGAGCAGCTTATTTTCAATATGAAGAAATAAAAGGGACACATCATTTTTATCGGTTTCTGAAATTTCAGAAAATTGTTTTAAAGCAGTGCAGAGGTCATCATAATTAGTTTGGACATGAGTGAGATTGACTATCGATGATATCTGGTTCTGATAAAGATGTTGTCTCTTGCGTATATTTTTAATCATATTGTCGAGGATAGGCAGGTATGTCTCGTAAATTTCAATTTTCTGCTTCTCTTTTATCGTAGTTAAAAATATGTATAAAACTGATGATATCAAAAGAAATACTATCAATAATAGAATAGTGTCTGATGATAAATATAAGTTCAAATCTGTTGATACAATATTATATGAAAAGAGAAGCAGACAGACCATTAATACAAGGCAGTTTAAAAATAAATAGAAGTATGTTTGAACAAATTTTAAAATTTGTTCAATTGGTAAAATCCTCATAAGCAAAAAGAACAATATGCCACTCAAAATTATTATGACGCTTGTTTTCAATGTTGGAGTGTCCGCATTTAAAGAGCCTATAAAAATGTTATGTAAAAAAATGAATATTATCTGACATAAACTCTCTAAAAGATAACCTATAAAAGATACGTTGATGCATCTACGTAAATTGTTTGATGAATTTATGTAGATAAATAATATATAAGAAAAAAACATTAAAAAAAGGGATATATATAAATTTATAAAAGAGATTCTTTCACAAAAATATAGTATGGCCATACATATGGGATAAGATATTAAAAATTTTTTGCTCTTAAAGGTATCAATACATAAACTTCCTGAAATATATAACATTCCGGCAAGATATATTGATGTCTGTACCACAAAGCATATAAAAAAATAAATTATATCAGCCATGACTGTTTTATCCTCCAATAAAATTTGGTGATTTATTATAGCATAATTTGATGAAAAAATGTTACCGAAAAAGTGCTTTTTGTTACCGGAAGGGGATATATGGGTTTTTAGAGGATAAAAAGAAGACGATAAAAAAATATAAAGTGCTGCGAGAGGGTGATTATATGGGAAAAAGAATAAGAATGTTATGCAGACAATGTGGATACAGCAAGACCATATGTACCGGAAGTGGTTTGTTTAGCAGAAATGCAAAAATGATATCCATAATCTTAAATAACGAAGAAGAAAAAAAGCAATGGAAAATGATTCAGGAGAGTAATGATTTAATTAAAATGCGTTCGTATCAGAAGATTGGATATTGTGCTGAGTGCGAAGATTTAAAGACATTAGTCTGCGTAGAAGCAATAGATTATGAAGATAACAAAATAGAACTTTTTGGAAAATGTAATCACTGCAAAGGAG
>JAFPDA010000090.1 GCA_017425575.1 Lachnospiraceae bacterium
ATAATTCTTGACAGTGGCAGGCTTGTTGCCAATGGTCCGGTGGAAAAAGTTGCCAGAATTTATAAAAATATGACAGAATAGAGGAAGTTTTAAAACTTTGTGTTGAACTGTGACTTCTTAACATAAATTTTAAGTAAATTTAATAATATTGATTGATTTTGCTAATTTAAAAATAATAAAATAGTGATATAATTGTTTGTGGATTTTGACAATTATATCACTATTTTTTACTTAATAGTTACAGTAACAACATTTTCAAAGAAAGGTTTAGATATATGTTAGAGAAAAAGAATTTGAAACATATTGGAGAGTATGTGATATTAGCTGTATTACTTGAAATTATTATTGAATCACTGAACCGTAAATCTTTTTTTGCAGGGGTGGGATATTTGTTTGACAGACCACTGTTATTTGCATTTAATACGCTTATAATTCTGCTGACACTCTCAGTTGCAACGTTATTTAAGAGAGAAGTGTTTGTGGCATCTCTGGTCTCAATGGTATGGGCAGTTTTTGGAATTGCAAACTTTGTTATACTTCAGTTCAGGGTGACACCGTTTTCAGCAGTGGATTTTGGACTTATAAAAACAGCCATAAGTGTATCAGGACATTACCTTAGTGTGCTTAATATAGCGATGATAATCGTGGCTTTCTGCCTGCTGGTATTCAGTCTTTTGGTACTTTATAGAAAAGCTCCTTGTCACAAGGTAAGAAACAGAAAGAGAGTAGTATTTTCATATTTAATGGTAATATGTATTGCAGTTGCTATATTTTTTATTAAGAGCACAAGCAGTTCTGTGCAGGCACTCTCAACAAATTATACAAATATTTCAGAAGCTTATGAAAACTATGGTTTTGCTTACTGTTTTACAAACAGCATAATTGATACAGGAATATCAAAACCGGACGATTACAGTCAGGAAAAGGTTCAGAATATAGTAAATTCGCTTGAGAATGAAGAGTCTTCAGAGGAAAGACCGAATGTGATAATGATTCAGCTGGAATCGTTTTTTGACACGGACTATCTTACAAATGTGAAAACATCAGAAGACCCAATACCTGTATTTCACAACCTTCAGAAGAACTATTCTTCAGGACTTTTGACAGTGCCTACTGTTGGTGCCGGAACTGTAAATACAGAATTTGAAATCCTTACAGGAATGAGACAGCATGATTTTGGCGTAAGTGAATATCCATATAAGACAGTTCTCAAACAGACGACATCTGAGAGCATATGTACAGATTTGTCAGAGCTTGGGTATTCGACACATTGTGTCCACAACAATGAGGCTACATTCTATGGAAGAAACAAGGTGTTTGCAAATCTTGGTTTTGATACATTTACATCCATAGAATATATGAATGGGACAAATGAGAATCCAAATGGCTGGATAAAAGATGATATTCTTACAGAAGAAATAATAAAAACTCTTGATTCAACAGATGGACCTGACTTTACTTTTGGTATTACAGTGCAGAGCCATGGAAAATATGATGTTGTTTCTGATAAGGAATATGAGATTAAGGTTACCGGAGCATCTGAAGGAAAAGAGAGCCAGTATGAGTATTATGTAAGCCAGATAGCCGATGTTGACAGGATGATAGGGGAGCTTATATCAGAGCTTGAGAAGAGAGATGAAAAAACACTTCTTGTACTTTATGGTGACCATTTGCCAAGTCTTGATATAACAGAGCTTGAACTTAAAAATAAAAACCTTTATCAGACACAGTATGTTACATGGAATAATTTTGGACTTGAAAAGATAGATAAAGGTCTTTACTCATATCAGTTATATCCAACAATGCTTGACTATATAGATATACATCAGGGAGTAATAACAAAGTATCATCAGCAGACAAGACGCAATACTGATGAATACAAAGATGGTCTTACAACACTTGCCTATGATTTATTCTATGGTGATAACTATGCTTATAATGGTTATAAACCGTTTGTTCCAACCAATATAAAGATGGGAACAGATGAGTTTGAGATTACCGGAATTAAGAAATATGATTCACATTATATAGTATCCGGAAAGGGATTTACTCCATATACAAAGATATATTTTAATGAAGATAAACTTGAGACAGAGTTTATTGACAGCGAACATGTATGCGTATATGAGGATATAGCCCAGACGGAGTCGGAGGATGCAGAAGCAGATGTGATAGCTGCATATATGGTAGACGAAGACGGAATTGTTTTAAGTCAGAGCAGACCAGAGGTCTTTGAAGAGGTTTTAGTTGATTAATATAGAATGAAAATGTTTAAAAGAGTTGCTTTTTGTCGAAGGATAATTAGCAATTCTTTTTTTGTCTACTCTGGTTTGACAGATTTCGTAGCTTGATATGTGTATAATGCAGTTGTTGATGAATTGCGCAATCATTTTTATATTAAGTCAGACAGGGGGGATGAACTTAATAATGATAATCTGTTTTTATGCAGATTTGTATTTTATGCTTAACCTGATAATAAATGTTTTTTTATTATATATAACAGCATATCTGAAGAAGCAGAGAATAAAAGTAAAACGATGTTTAACTGTGTCAGTGATTTTTGCGGTGGTTTCGACATATAGTACATATATTTATTACCGTGGAATACTGACAGGTGTTTTGTTTCTGACCGTGTCTCTTTTGGAAGTTGTATTTATTCTGATAACTGCATACAGACCACAGGGGTTTAGGGGATTTTGTTCTTATTTTTTTGTTTTTATAGGTGTGGCCGTATTTATATCAGGAGTATTGTTGATGATAAGGGACAGATTTAGTTTTGCGGTTTTTGAGCAGAATAAAACTATGTCGTTTGTGGCTGTGATTATATCTCTGAGTGTAATTATGCTTGTATTTATGCTGTTTAGAAGAATGATTGTATGGCAGATTTCATCTCAGAAGAGAGTTGCAGCAGTGACACTTTTCTGTAATGGGAAAAATTTTGAGATAAAAGCATTGTATGACACGGGAAATCAGCTTGTATCTCCATATACGGGGGAGCCGGTTACAATTATATCACAGTATATATATGAAAAAGCAGGAATTGGTAGAGGGAAAGCCCCGATTCTTATTCCATATCATTCTATAGGGGGAGATGGTCTTTTAAAGGCATACAGAATTGATGGAATAAAAGTTGAAGGTGAAGGCATAAAAAGAAACATACTTGTAGCGGTCAGTGAAAATCTGTGCGTGGACAAAGAGATTCAAATGATTTTAAATGTTTAGGGAGTTGCTTTAACAGCATGAAATGGAGGAAAAAATGCTTAAGATATCTATGCCAAATAAATTTCAGATAAGAATAATGCCAGAGTTTAGGGGAATTTTCTGGCCACAGAAAGGGGGAGATATTCATTATATCGGAGGTGCAGAGATTCTTCCGGCACCATTTACCATAGAAGAAGAGAAAGCCATACTTGATAAACTTGGAGGGGATGAAGATCAGAGTGCAAGGAGCAGTCTGATTGAACATAATCTGAGGCTGGTAGTGTATATAGCAAAAAAATTTGACAATACAGGAATCGGAGTTGAAGATCTTATATCAATTGGGACAATAGGTCTTATAAAGGCTATAAACACATTTAATCCACTTAAAAACATTAAACTTGCTACATATGCGTCAAGGTGTATTGAAAATGAGATACTGATGTATCTGAGACATAACAATAAGATTAAATTTGAAGTGTCCATTGACGAGCCTTTAAATGTAGATTGGGACGGAAATGAGCTGCTTTTGTCGGACATTCTTGGAACTGATGAGAATGTCATCTCAAAAAATCTTGAGGATGAAGTGGATATAAGGCTTTTGAGAATGGCACTTGATAAGCTTAATGCGAGAGAGCGGGAAATAATTGAACTCAGATTTGGAATAAATACAATAGATGGAAACGAGAGGACACAAAAGGAGGTTGCCGATATGCTTGGAATCTCACAATCTTATATATCCAGACTTGAGAAGAAAATTATGAAAAGACTTAAAAAGGAAATAATGAAAATGGAATAATATCACTGTGATTGGTAAATGCTACTTTATATGATTGGAACATTAAAAAAGTACACTTAAAATGGTGTAGAGATGAGGAAGATATGGCAATGTATAAAGTAGAAATCTGTGGCGTAAACACAGCAAAATTACCACTCCTTACAGAAGAAGAAAAACGCGAATTATATAAAAAAATCCAGTCAGGAGACATGGATGCGCGTGAAAAGTTTATAAAGGGAAATCTCAGGCTTGTATTAAGTATAATACAACGCTTTTCAAATTCAGGAGAGAATATAGATGACCTTTTTCAGATTGGATGTATAGGGCTTATGAAGGCTATTGATAACTTTGATATCACTATGAATGTAAGATTCAGTACTTATGCAGTACCTATGATTATAGGAGAGATAAGAAGATATCTGAGGGATAACAACAGCATAAGAGTAAGCAGGTCGGTGAGGGATACAGCATACAAAGCTATTTACACAAAGGACATGATGATGAAGATAAATGATAAAGAGCCAACTGTTGAAGAGATAGCGGATAAACTTGAGATGAAAGCAGAGGATATAATATTTGCACTTGATGCAATACAAAGTCCTGTGTCATTGTATGAGCCGGTATTTGCAGAAAGCGGGGATACTCTTTATATAATGGATCAGATAAGTGACAAGAAGAACAAAGAGGATAGCTGGGTGGAGGAGATATCATTAAAAGCAGCGATAAACCGCCTGTCACCGAGGGAGCACAGAATTATAAAGATGAGATATTTTGAGGGGAAGACTCAGATGGAAGTTGCAGATGAGATAAATATTTCTCAGGCACAGGTCAGCCGGCTTGAGAAAAAAGCTTTACGGTCTATGAAAAACTATCTGACATAAAATATAGATAAAGGGTATTATCGAGGTGCTGCTGCATGCGGATTTGCGAGCTTAGGGAAAAAGAAGTTATAAATATATGCGACGGTGAAAAACTTGGAAATGTATGTGACATAGAATTTGAGGAGAGAACAGGGAAAATCATTGCACTTATCATACCAGGCCCCTGTAAGATACTGGGGATAATTGGAAGAGACCAGGAGTATATAATTCCTTATGAATGTGTGCAGAGAATTGGTGCTGATGTAGTGCTTGTTGAGGTGGAGAGAGATAAATGTCTTAAAAAATGCAAATGGGATAACTGAAAAGTTGCAAAATTGGATTTTATAAGTTATTATTAGGCTAAATATAATTATAAAATCTGAAAGGCGGTAAAAATATGAAGTGTCCATTTTGCGGAGAAGAAGATACACGAGTTATCGATTCAAGACCGGCCGATGATAATACATCTATAAGAAGAAGAAGACAGTGCGATAAATGCCATAAGAGATTTACAACTTATGAAAAGGTTGAAGCTATACCACTTTCTGTTATAAAGAAGGATTCGACAAGAGAACCGTATGACAGAACAAAGATAGAAAGAGGTGTATTCCGCTCATGTCACAAGAGAACGATATCAGTAGCTGATATGAATGAACTTGTTGACAGAGTTGAAGCTGAGATATTTAATACTGCAGAGGGAGAGATATCAAGCAGAGCCATAGGAGAGATTGTAATGCGTGAACTTGAGGAACTTGACCCGGTTGCATATGTAAGATTTGTCTCTATTTACAGAGAATTTAAAGATGTAAATACCTTTATGGAGGAAATCAAAAAAATATTGGATAAATAATATTGCCCCTTAAACATTTTTATGTTTAGGGGGATTTTTGTTGAAATCACCTTGACATTACATATGTTCTTCAATATACTTAAAGAGGGAGACTTCGTTTCACATGCGGAAATGGAGGGAGTATGTACAGTGAAGCATATTCAGCAGCGATAAGAGGTATTGAAGGCTGTGTAATAGAGGTTGAGACAGATATATCTGATGGCCTGCCAGGGATTTCACTGGTAGGCTTTTTGTCATCAGAGGTAAAAGAAGCCAAAGAAAGAGTGCGGACGGCAATCAAAAACAGTGGGATAAAGATTCCTGCCAAAAAAATGATAATAAATCTGTCACCGGCAGACATGCGTAAGGCCGGTACGGCATATGATGTTGCAATAGCAGTCTCAATACTCTCGGCGCTTGGACTTATTGGGAGCAGCAATATAAAGAAGACAATGTTTATAGGAGAACTAAGCCTTGATGGAAGGGTTATGGCGGTGGATGGTGTACTGCCTATGGTATATACCGCATATGAAAATGGATTTGAATATTGTGTGGTTCCAAAAGAAAACATCGGCGAGGCATTGGTTGTAGATAATATTAAGATTATCTGTATTGAGAAAATTATAGAGATTATTGATATATTTAACAGAGATGATATAGGTCTGTTTGTTCAGGAAAGAGAGATGTCATTTGAAGAGCAGAATTATTCAGCCGGGAATAATATACCTGATTTCAGGGATGTAAGCGGACAGAAAGCTGTGAGACGGGCAGCAGAAGTGGCAGTTTCGGGTATGCATAACTTTCTTATTGTCGGGCCGCCAGGGACAGGGAAGACAATGATTGCAAAGAGGATTCCGGGAATTATGCCGGAACCTTCTTTTGAGGAATGTATGGAGATATCCAAAATATACAGTGTGTCAGGTCTGTTATCAAGAGAGGAGCCTGTTATGCTGAAAAGACCGTTCAGGGCACCACATCATACCATTACACAGTCTGCACTTGCGGGAGGAGGCAGATATCCAAAGCCGGGAGAGATAAGTCTGGCCTCTGGAGGTGTACTTTTTCTTGATGAACTGCCAGAGTTTAACAGACAGACACTTGAAGTCTTAAGACAGCCTTTGGAAGATGGTTATGTGAATGTATCAAGAGTTGACGGGACGTATACTTATCCGGCATCATGTCAGCTTGTGGCAGCAATGAATCCCTGCCGTTGTGGATATTTTCCGGACAGAACAAGATGCAAATGCAGCCAGATGAGTGTCAAAAATTATCTTGGAAGAGTGAGCAGACCATTTCTTGACAGGATAGATATATGCTCAGAGACGGTTTCCTTAAAATATGATGAGATATCGGGCAAAACAGAAAGTAAATCTAATGAATCTTCTGCTGATATAAGACAGAGGGTAAAAAATGTTCATAAACTTCAGAGAGAAAGATACAGAGAGGAAGATTTTAAATTTAATTCCCAGATGAAACCTGCCGATGTTGCAAAATATTGCATAACTACAAAATCTGCACAGGATTATATAAATGAAATATTTGAAAATATGTCATTTAGTGCAAGGGCTTATCATAAGATTTTAAAGGTAAGCAGGACTATAGCAGATATGGATGGCTGTGAAATGATAAATGATGAACATATAGCAGAGGCTGTATGTTACAGAAGCATTGATAAAAAGTACTGGGGGGCTGAACTTGGATAAGATATATTATGCATACTGGTTATCGTGTATAAAAGGAATTGGAAGTATAAAGGCTAGCCGGCTTTTGGAATATTTTGGCTCGGAAGAAGAGGTATTTAATGCAGATATATATGACATAATGTCTGTAAAAGGTATAGGGAAAAGAGATGCAGAGGAGATAGCAGGCTCCAGGGATGAGAGAAAGATTATATGTGGATATGATTCTTTAGAGTCTAAGGGCATAAAATTTACTTATAAAGGGCAGGAAGATTATCCTGATAAACTATGTAACATATATTCTGCACCGTATGCACTTTTTTATAAGGGCAGGCTTCCTGATAAAAACAGACCGGTTATTGCAATAGTCGGGGCAAGAGATGCTTCTCATGCAGGCATTGTTACAGCAGAAAGGCTGGGAAGGGAACTTGCAGAGCAAGGCATACAGATTGTGAGTGGACTTGCAAGAGGAATTGATGTCAGCAGCCACAGGGGCTGTCTTAATATTGCAGGGGCGGGTACATTTGCAGTGCTTGGATGCGGGGTGGACATATGTTATCCGGCACAGAACATAGAAGAGTATATGCTTATACAGAGAAATGGTGGGATTTTGTCTGAGTTTGCTCCGGGGAC
>JAFPDA010000091.1 GCA_017425575.1 Lachnospiraceae bacterium
GTAAAAACAAATTTATACCAAGTTTATTTTATTACTTATACAATAAAATATCAACCTTTTTTTGTTAATATTGCTCTATATTTTTGATTTTTTGTCAATATGCAATTATATAGTCAGACAACAGGTATCAAAGTTGTAAACAAACAATTTTCTTCCAGAATATCACTTATAAACAGGTAAATATTTTATATCTATTATAACATATTTCCACCCAGGCAGACATAGATTATATCATATTTGCACAAGAAAGCAGGAAATATATGCAAAAAATAATCAGCAGCATTTTATATATTATCTCACTTTTAATTCTGACTCTTTCACTCGCACAAAATTTTTCAGATACCCTCTCTTCTGAACCACTATTTCAGTCTTCTTTAGAAGACAATATTTCTTTTAAAAACAAAACTATAACTGCTGCCGAACTGGGAGTAACTAAAAACACAGCCCCCCCTTCCGGTATGAACGCAAAATCCTACTGTCTTATCGAGGCAGACAGCAAACGAATACTTGCCGCCAAAGATCAGAATAACCGTATGCCAATGGCAAGCACAACCAAAATAATGACATGTATACTTGCCCTTGAAAACGGCAGGCCTGATGATATTGTGACCGTATCTGACTACGCCGCTTCCATGCCGGATGTACAGCTTGGCATGAAATCAGGGGATACCTTTTATTTGAAGGATTTACTGTATTCACTTATGCTTGAATCGCATAATGACACTGCTGTTGCCATTGCTGAACATATCGGCGGAAGTGTAGAGGGCTTTGCCAGAATGATGAACGATAAAGCTGCCGAGCTTGGATGTACCGACACAAACTTTGTAACCCCAAACGGCCTTGATGCCAAAGAACATTACACCACAGCATACGAACTCTGCACGATAGCATCTTATGCAATTAAAAATCAGGGTTTTCTTGATATTATTTCAACCCCTTCACATCAATTCAGCAATTGTTCCGGTACTTCAAACTACCAGGTATATAACAAAGATCTTTTTCTTACAAGCTATGATGGTGCACTTGGAATAAAAACAGGTTTTACAGGCAATGCCGGTTATTGCTTCTGTGGAGCCGCAAAAAGAGGCGACCTTACACTTATCTCTTCTGTGCTTGCATGTGGATGGCCTCCTCACAAGACTTATAAATGGCTCGACACAAAGAAACTTATGGATTACGGATTTAATTCCTTTAAAAATGTAACTCTTTCAGCCGACTCCGTTCTCTCTCCAATAACTGTCTATGATGGACAGTGCACATCTGTCAGATTACGAAGAACTGGAAACACCAGTTTTTCCATTCCTCTCACTAAAAGTGATACAATAAAAATCTGTTATGAAATCCCTGACTGTCTCACTGCACCTGTAAGACAGGGCGATATTATCGGATACGAAAACTATCTTATCAACGACAAAACATTTGTAAAAATCCCTCTCGCTGCACAGAACGATGTAAAAAAAATAGACATGAAATACATAATGCATGTCATGTCTAAACTATTCTTTTCAATGTAATATTATTTAAGGGCAGCCTCTTCTATCCTGCCATCCTCTGCCATTTTAACCGCCTCACATATCCTGTTATACACAAGTTCACATACCTGAACTGATTTCATACCCTTATAGTCTTCATAATATAACGGTTTCAGATAAAACACCTTTGTAACCACCCGTCTCAAAGACCACAAATCGAATACTTTCCATGAATCAACCAGTGCCACAGGTACTATTGGCGCTTTGGCACGCATCGCACTTTTAAAACTTCCCGCTTTAAAAGGATCAACCACATTTCCATTCCTGTGCTCATATCCACCGGATGGAAAAATTATAAATTTGCGACCCTGTTTTACTTCGTTCGTAACCTCTTTTATTATTCCTGCTGCCTGACGAATATCATTAAGTTTAATTCTTTTTCCATTTACAAGATCTATAAACTGTTTCACAAGTGGAATATATGACCTGTCAGCATCCATAACAATTGAACAAGGTTTATCATGTGAATCCATTATACCAAGAGCATCATATTTCCCCTGATGATTAGCAAACATCACATAACCACCATTCTTCGGAAGATTTTCCATTCCATATGCCTCAGTTGTTATTCTTCCCCTCTTTTTCATAATATTTATACAATGTCTGTCGTACTCATATCTAACCTGGTCTGAATACCTCTCAGGATGTCTTGACATATATCCCATCTTAGGAATCATCCACACTCTATGTAAATCTCCTACGATAACAAAAATAAACCTTAACACATCAAATACCATACTTTCTTTCGTAATATCCCCTATATCTTAGCATAAAATAATATATTTTACAAGCAAGCCCGTAACACAACACTCTGCTTTACTTTCAGCATATACTAATATTAGCATTATAATATAAACGGAGGCAGTTAATGATATATCTGGACAATGCGGCAACAACACCTGTACATCCCGATGTGCTGCAAGCACTTGTACCATACTTCGTCAAGAACTATGGCAATCCTTCCGGCATATACGACATAGCAAGGACAAACAAAGAAGCCATAGAAAAGGCTCGCAAAATTATTGCAGACAGCCTGAATGCCTCACCTGAGGAAATATATTTCACAAGTGGGGGAACTGAAGCAGACAACTGGGCTATTACAGGCATCATACAAAAAAATAAAAACAAAAAACATATAATAACCTCTAAGATAGAACATCATGCTATTCTAAACACATGTATCCATCTCGAAAAACTGGGATACCCTGTGTCATATATTAACGTTAACCAAAATGGAATTGTAGACATTGACGAGCTTAAAAATGCTATTCGTCCAGACACAGCACTTATAAGTATAATGTCTGCCAACAACGAAACAGGCGTATTACAGCCTGTAGAAGAAATAGGAAACATAGCTAAAGAAAGAGGTATCTGTTTCCACACTGATGCTGTTCAGGCTTACATGCATCAACAAATAGACGTAAAAAAATCACATATTGATATGCTAAGCGCAAGCGCACATAAATTTAATGCTCCAAAAGGCACAGGTTTTCTCTATATAAGAAATGGTATAGATTTAGAACCATTTATGCACGGTGGAAAACAGGAGGCAGGGCAGCGTGCAGGTACAGAAAATGTAGCCGGCATAGTCGGCATGGGAAAAGCCGTTGAAATTGCTAATAGAAATCAAAAAAAAGATACAGTTTACGTCCGAAATATGCGCGACTATCTGCTGTATCTTTTAGAAAATGAATTTCCCGGTATAAAATTAAACGGTGACCGCCACAAAAGGCTTCCCGGCAATATAAATATAAACTTTCCAATGCACATAGACTCCTCCCTGCCAGTTCTTCTTGATATGGAAGGTGTATGCGTATCAGGAGGCTCTGCCTGCACTACAGGAAATACTACCGGCTCCCATGTACTTCTCGCAATGGGACTCGACAAACAAAAAGCCTCCAGTGCTCTCCGTATCACTATTGGTCCTCAGAACACCATGGAAGAAATGGATATGACCTTTGATAAAATCAAAAAATGCATATCCATTCTCTCGTATTAGCAACCTTCTAAACAACTTTCATGTCAGGTTTCCTTCCGGTAAACTCTGTATAATATCTAAAACCACATGAACCAAGTATCTCCGGCACTTTATTAAAGTCATACCCCAGATGCTTTGGTTCATGAGCATCAGAGCCAACCGTTATTATCTCCCCTCCAAGCTCCCTGTATAATTTAAGCACCTTCTCATTTGGATTTGGATGGCCAAGACCATATTTAAAACCACCTGTATTTATCTCGATTCCCTTTCCATTATGGATAAGTACCTTCAAAATCTCCTCTATAACATCCATTGATTTACTAAGATGTTTCATCATGTACTCTTCATCAATCCTGCCTTCTGCCCGTACTTTTTTCATATAAGGTGTGTATCTTATTATGTAATCAATATGACCATATACATCAAAATCTACACCCATTTTTATATTATCAAGAGTTGTCTCATAGTAATGTCTTATTCTCTCTGATTCATCCCCATACTCCCAGTATCTTTCATTGTATGGATCCAT
Organism: Lachnospiraceae bacterium; assembly: GCA_017425575.1. GTDB lineage: Bacteria > Bacillota > Clostridia > Lachnospirales > Lachnospiraceae > Butyribacter. Next base: position 4,040 of record JAFPDA010000091.1, read on the forward strand.
GTTATCAACCAGATGTGTAGAGCATATGACAAAATCAAATGGATATTTTTTTACTATATCCCTGCATTCCCCGATAATATTTTCTTTAAGACCAAGCTCTATACCTTTTCGCACCTTTATATTTGTATATTTTCCTGATAACCTGTTAAGCTCATTAAAATAACTTTCCACATCCAGCAAAAATTCCGGCTCATCTGTTTCAGATGGAAAATCATAATCCATATGGTCCGTAAAACATACCGAAGAAAATCCAAGTTCTATTCCCCTCAAAAGCATGCTCTCCATAGGTGACTGACTGTCTGTAGAAAAAGCTGTGTGTACATGACTGTCTGATTTTATCATATATTTTTCTCCAATCTTTTTATTCTGTAACTTCCTTTATCCCTGATATGTCTGTATCTATAGTCATCGAATAGTTCGTATAATATACAACAAAGCCCGGTTTGCTTCCATTTGGCTTCTTTACATGCTTTTTCTGGATATAGTCAATCTCAGCTTTGCCCTGCTCTTTAGCTTTTGAATAATATGCTGCAAGCCTTGCCGCCTCCTCAAAGGTGCGATCTGGAAGCTCTTTTCCTTCAGTTTTCACAATGACATGTGAACCTGCACTTGCCTTTGCATGGAACCACCAGTCATTTCCCGTAGCAATTTTAAAAGTAAGCTCATCATTCTGATAATTATTCTTTCCAACATACATATCAAATCCATCCGAAGATATATAATGCATAGGCTTGCTTTTTGCTGTCTTTTTACTGCCCTTTCCTCTGTCACCATGTCTTTTGATATAACCGTATTCTGTAAGCTCACGCTTTATAGCTGTAAGGTCCTCTTCATATCTTGCTATATCAAGCGCATTACTTATGGATTCAAGATGTTCTATCTCTTCCTTAGTTTCCGCTGTCTGAACAGTCATCGCCTCAAAAGTTCTCTTAAGCTTTGCGTACTTCTCAAAATAACGTTTTGCATTGTCAACCGCACTCTTTGTCTCATCAAGTGGTATAGTCACTTTTTCATTCGTGTAATAATTATCACAGGTAAGGCTCTTTTCACCGCCCTTAAGCTCATATCCATAAGTAGTAAGCAGTTCACCATAAACTTTATATTTATCCCTCTTATCAGTATCCTTAAGCTGCTTCTCCTGAAGGTCATACTTCTTTCTTGCTCTCTCAAGTGCAGTCGTGGTAATTCTTCTAAGGTCTGACGATTTCTGTTTTATCCTTGATACTATCTCTTTGGCAGCATAATAATCATAGAGCATTGAACTTACAGACTCACATCTCTTTATGCTGTATGCCTCATCCTCCTCATACATATTAAGAAGTATACATGCAAATTCTGCAGGAACAGCATTTGTACAAGAAATCCCCTTATATATAATATTTGGAATAAACTCCTTATTTTCTATCTTTTCCATTATCTTTCTGAAATTCCTGTAAAGATGAATTTTTTCCATCTCCGTCATATCCTGGGCAGAATTTCTGTCAGACAATGACGCAATATATAAAAGTTCATTTGCCATAACAGGACTAAAACCTGTAAGTGAAGTATACAAAGCTTTTGCGAGAGCCGCAGGTTTTGCAAGTATAACCTCCGTAAACTCACTTTCAGACACTGTAAACGGATCAAATTTTTCCTGTGTGTTAGGTATAAAATATTCTCTGCCCGGAAGCACTTCTCTTACCGAACTTACAAGCAGTGATATATGCTTTATACTGTCAATTATCTTATTGTCCTCATCACAGAATATTATATTGCTGTGCTTTCCCATAAGCTCAACAATAAGGAATTTTTTACACAAGTCCCCCATTTCATTCAAATGCTGAAGCTCAAATTTTATAACACGCTCAAGCCCAATTTGGCTTATTCCTGTTATTCTGCAGTTATTTAGATGCTTTCTAAGCACCATGCAGAAGGTCGGAGCCTGCATAGGAGACTGTTTGTTGTCATCATTAAGATAAATAAGAGGAAGACTCGGATTTACCGAAATAGTCAGTCTGTACTGCGAGCGCACTGTATTTCCATCTTCGTCAGTCTTACTCTGTTTTATTGTAAGCAGAAGCTCATCCTTTTCAGGCTGTGCTATCTTTGTTATTCTGCCACCTGTAATCTTTGTATCCAGTTCACTCACCATACCGGCGATTGTAATTCCATCTAAAGCCATACTTTACCTCCGAATATATATCAACAACTGTTATTTCCGTTAATTCCATCAAATATTTTTTTATTTAATATATCATTATGATGTTAGACGGTCAACTATAGGCTATTTTTAAGCTTCTTTCAATTTACATGCACTTTGATTTTTAACTCAGAAAATAACATAAGTTTCAATACTCTGTCATATATCTAACTATATAAATTCATCATATCCATGTAATCGATGGAGGCAATTTTGAAAAGCGAAAAAAACAAACTTATCCGCGGCACCATAATTCTCACAATAGCAGGAATAATAAGCAGAATAATAGGTTTTGTATATAAAATATATCTCGCTGATTTCCTCGGAGCAAAACTTCTTGGCATATACCAGCTTATCTTCCCGGTATACGGCATATGCTTTACTATATATGGTGCCGGTCTTCAGACTGCAATATCACAGTATGTCGGAGAATACTCAGATAATACCGGCAAATATAACAAAAAACAGCTTCGTGTGCTGTCAGCTGGTACATTTGCAGGCTTATTATTATCCTTAATTCTCGCATTCCTTGTATATACAAACTCAGACTACATAGCAGACCATTTTCTCCTCGAAAAGACCTGCTCGCAGTACATACAAATATTAACGATAATTTTTCCATTCTGCAGTGTATCAGCATGCATCTCAGGATTTTATTATGGTGTGCAAAATGCTTCGTCACCTGCCATAGCACAGATAATAGAACAAATGTCACGCGTAATATTTGTAATTCCGCTGTGCATGTTTATCTCCGGCTCATCAGAACAAAGCTGCATCATTGCATTATACGGCATGGCTGTAGGAGAAATATCAGGTTTTCTCTTTAATATATTAAGACTTTTAATGCTTTTAAGAAAGAGATATACCAGACAGTCTGCAATTTCACAAAACAATATTGTCTCAAAACTTTTAAATACAGCATTTATCCTTACCGGTACAAGACTTATAATATCGATACTTCACAGTGCCGAAGCAGTCTTTATCCCTTCCGCACTCCAAAAATACGGTTTAAGTTCCTCTGAAGCCCTGAGCACATATGGTATATTGTCTGGCATGTCTTTTCCATTTATACTCTTTCCATCTGCCATATGTGTATCCTTTGCCACAATGATACTGCCTACCATGGCAAAGGCAAACTCAGACAAAAACGAAACTAAAATCCGAACAACCGTGACTTTCACAACAAAATACAGCCTGATAATAGGATGGCTTTTCACAACAATATTTCTCTTCTACGGAAGTGACATAGGCAATATGTTTTTTCACAATGAAACAGCCGGTGAATACATAAAAATCCTGTCATGGCTGTGTCCTCTTCTCTATGTTTCAACCACACTTACAAGCATAATAAACGGTCTCGGACATACTCAGTATACTTTTTTAATAACTGCAATAAGCCTTATAATAAAAATTTACTTCCTTATATTTCTCGTTCCCAAAAAAGGAATCAGTGCTTACCTTATTGGCACACTTATCAGCCAGCTTATAATTACTGTAATGGAAATAATTTTCCTCAGAAAATACATAACTTATGACGCATCACACTTTGTACTGCTGCCATTTATCTCACTTATATTTCTCGGTGTTATTTCAAAGAAATTATATTCTGCCTTTTTGCAGTGCTGCCCTCAGATACCGGAAATCATCATATTTCTGGCATGCTGTGCTATTATCACAGTTATATACGCCATATGGCTGCTTATAACACACTGTATAAAGACAGATGAGTTCAAAGTTTCCTAAACCTACTTCCTCTTTGCCTTGCCATAATATGCTGTTCCAAGAAGCATACCTATCGATACTCCAAGACACATTCCAAGACTGAGATTATCAATTACTATTCCATACAATACACCCACAGCTAATCCTAAACATATTCCAATTGCTATTGCAGACTCCCCTGCTTTACCAATTGTTTTGTCAGCAATAATGTACTCTCCCCATATAATTACTTTTATTTCAAGATTACTAAAAGCTATTGCTGATTTTAATTCCTCAATTAAATCATCTCTGATAACATCCTCCTTACCAGTCAGTTCTTCACTCAGATAAAGATTCTCTAATTTATACGCATTTGCTGCCACAGCTTTATCCATCTCTTTTTTATTTTTTGAACCAACTTCCACAGCTTTATCCATAACCTTTGAGCCAAAAGCATCCGTCTTCTTCTCTTCAGTCTTAGCCTTATCATCTTCCAGTTCAAACTCAGAAGCCAGATGTTTCTCAAACTTCATAATCACAACACCACAAACTTCTTTTTTTTGTAAAATAAAATACACCTTTCCATTGTTTGAAAGCACATCTCTCATCTGGGAGTTCAATTCTTCCCTTCCAATCTTTGCCATAATATCCGAAGATAATACATATTTATCCTTCTGTATCTTTCTTAACGAAACAGTGTCATAACTGTATCCCTTTAATCCTGCCATAAAATTTCTCCTCTTTATCAACATTTTATTTATTATAACACAACTTTTAACCGTGGTAACCCGCTGAATGAAGTAAGTCGTATACATTATAAACATCTGCAATGCAATCTATAATTTTCTATCTTTGCCCTATCAGCACTTTTTTACCTTCAAATGCAAATCCATACTTCCTGATATTCTCTGCCGGTATTCCCTTTGCAATAAGATTTGCCTCGTACTGTTTTTCTTCTATCTGGGCAAGCGCTGCATCCACTGTATCCTTAAGTGTATCCTCGTCATCCCTGTCATGCACCTTAAATTCCAGAATAAATGCAGGATTTTTATTTACATCCTTCGGTTCTATCATAACATCATAACGTCCAAATCCACTCTCACGATTAGATGTCACAGTATAATCTCCTGCCAAATCTACAAGCAGACCTAACACAAATCCATGATAGAAACGTTCCGGTTCCTGTTCTTCTGATGGTTTCATACCTGCGTCAAAATAACTGAATGTTTTTAATGCTATCTGATTCATATAAATATTCATTTCCTTTATATTTCCAGCAAGCATTGCTTTTACAAAACCATTATAATTTCTTCCTGACTTTTTAAACCAGCCTCGCACCATATCATAAAACATATCAAGCACTTCCAGATTTGTCAGCGAAAGTTCATACATCTGACTTTTGCCTGCTATCTTCTTTTCAAGCGAAATCACCTTTAAATAACCACTTGCAAGCAACAGACTCCAGACAGCTTCCATATCATCATCAAGCTGGTTATATACTATCTGCTCATCAACAGGACACCAAATGCTTTTACCCTTTAACAAATCTTCAAAAGCATTTTTAATATCTGCTTCCCCTTCTCTTATCAGTTTATTTACCAAACCATTGCTACTCGTATTTGCCCAGTATGTGCCTATCTTTCCTGTATCCAGATAATTCAAAATAGACCACGGATTATAAATATCTGCTGTATTCCCAAATATAAAACCATCATACCATTTCTTTAC
>JAFPDA010000092.1 GCA_017425575.1 Lachnospiraceae bacterium
CGTTTTACTGATGTTAAGTTTACACTTACCATCTCGCGCTGTTCTTATGCATGTGTTTATAAGAACTTTTAAATTGAAAATCTATTTTATTTAGAATTTTCAGGGTTGTTTTACTATTCAGTTATCAAAGTTCTTAGGTCTTTCCCAGAAAGACTTTGTTGCTGTTGTTTTTTCAGCGACGCGTTATATATTATCACATCTTACTGAGCTTGTCAACAACTTTTTTCATTTTTCTCTTTTGTTCGCTATTTTTCAGCAAACAAAAAACACAGTAAACTCCACTGTGTTAGCGGAGAGGGTGGGATTCGAACCCACGCGCCCTTGCGGACAAACGGTTTTCAAGACCGCCTCGTTATGACCACTTCGATACCTCTCCAAACATGTTTAGTTTGTTGTTCTCTCGAACAGTGCTTGACTAGTATATCACTTTGTCTACGACCTGTCAACAACTTTTTTAATTTTCTTTTGTGCTACTAAAATATATAAAAATCATCTACCAAATGTCTTATATATTTATCAATATAACTCATACAACAATACGTTGTATCAACGGAGAGGGTGGGATTCGAACCCACGCGCCCTTGCGGACAAACGGTTTTCAAGACCGCCTCGTTATGACCACTTCGATACCTCTCCAAACGTTTCGTTTGGTGCTCTCTCGAACACTGCTTGACTAATATAACATTAAAAATATATTTAGTCAAGCACTTTTTTTATTTTTTTGCAATTAATTATCTCTGTCCTATTTTAAGATTAGGCACAGCATTAAGGTCTAACCCGCTTCTGCTGCCCGCCATATAGTCATAGTAACCCTGAACTGCTATCATTGCTGCATTGTCCGTACAATATACAGGTGACGGATAGTATAATTTTATACCAGCTTCATCACAGCCTTCCTGCATTGCCTCCCTCAGAGCTGAATTTGCCGCAACACCTCCTGCCACTGCTATCTGGTTATCTCCAAAAAGCTTTGCTGCATTTACAGCTCTGTTTACAAGCACCTCAACAACAGCATGCTGAAAAGAAGCCGCCACATCTGCACGATTTATCTCTATATTTTTCATCTCACATCCGTTGAGATAATTCAAAACTGCAGACTTCACTCCTGAAAAGCTGAAATCAAACTCATGACCATCTATCTTGGCACGAGGGAACTCTATAGCAAATTTATTACCTTCTTTGGCAAGTTTATCAATCTTTGGTCCTCCCGGATAACCAAGACCAATAGCTCTTGCAACCTTATCAAAAGCTTCACCGGCAGCATCATCGTGAGTGCAGCCTATTATCTCAAACTTATTGTAATCAGCTACTCTGACAAGATGCGTATGTCCTCCTGATACTACCAGACACAAAAATGATGGTTCTAAATCATGATGCTCTATATAGTTAGCTGCTATATGTCCCTCAATATGATGTACACCGACAAGTGGTTTGCACGCAGCATACGCAACAGCTTTTGCCGCACTTACACCGACAAGAAGTGCACCTACAAGCCCGGGACCATAAGTTACACTTACAGCATCTATATCCCCAAGAGTAACTCCGGCTTCCTCAAGAGCCTCTTCTATAACCTGATTAATTTTCTCTATATGCTTGCGTGAGGCTATCTCAGGCACAACCCCTCCATATAATGTGTGTATATCAATCTGTGATGCTATGACATTAGACAATACCTCCCTGCCATTTTTTACAACAGCGGCTGCCGTCTCATCACATGAACTCTCAATACCTAATATCAGAACATCTTTAGCCATCGCTATCCTCCACTCTTTTCTCACAACATATTTACTCTTCTGTCGGCTCCTGATCCTCTGAATCCGCCTGCTCCCATCCAAGTATTTTCCATTTTCCATCGTCATTTTTTCTACACATAAACTTCTCAAAAGTTTTCATTCTCTTAGACTTTTCCTTAATCATTACACTGGACATAAGTGTAGCACACTCTTTCCCATCCACTTCGCCATATTCAGCTGAACTGCTTGGATCCACTGTATATATAGATATAATTCTACTGTTATCCCTGTAATTCTCAACATCAGCCTTAAAGTTTTTGAGCATGATATCCCACTGATTCTCATCCTTTTCAAGAAATTCTTCATCATAAAGCTTTCTAAGCTGCTTAAGAAGGCTCTCAAATTCTTCATCTTCAAGAGAATTATTATAGATACATTTATTTATTCTCCAATACAATTTAACAACCTCTGTAGGGGTTCCCGGATATTTTGTATCAAGATCCTTATCAATAAGTTTGACAACTTCAGATGCAGAGTCTCCGCGTGCATTATCTGTATCATCTGTACGGTTAATTACAAAATAAAATATTCCCACAGCTGCCGCCGCCACACAAAACATAGCAACAAAAGCTGCTATTATTTTCTTTTTATTTTTCCCCATTTCAAAAACTCCTTTCTTTACTCATCTGCCGCAAATTCCAACGTACAGCTTCTGCTGTCTTTGGCAGCATAAGCATTTTCAAATATCTTCTTTACATCTTTCATATATATGGATGGTTTTAACAGAGACGGACTATAATGTGTAAGCCATAATTCCTGAACATCTGCCTCTTTTGCAACCTTTGCTGCCTCATAAAAAGTCATATGCTTATTTTCAATAGCCTTGGCTGTCTTCTCTTTTTCACCATACATACCTTCACATATTAATAAATCGGCATTTTTTGCATTTTCAATAAGACTTTCAACCGGTCTTGTATCTGTACAGTATGTAAGTTTTATTCCTTTTCTCTCAGGACCTATAACCATATCAGGAGTATATACTTTTCCCTCAAACTCCATGGTCATTCCTTTTTGTAATTTGCTCCAGAGAGGCATTGGAACTTCATTTTTCTTCGCAAGCTCGGGGTAAAACCTTCCACCTCGTGGCACAGTTATTGTATACCCATAACAGGTAACATTATGATTTACCCTGAATGCCTTTAAATTATATCCATTTACATTTATTTCATGCTCTTTCTCTGTAAGCTCTATAAAGTTAAGCTTAAATGGTAATCCCGGTGCAATTACCCTGAGTGAATTTACAACCTTTTCAAGACCTTTTGGCCCAATAAGCGTAACCGGTTCTGTCCGGTCAGAATTTCCCATTGACAGCAAAAGTCCCGGCAGACCGCTTATATGATCCCCGTGATAATGTGTAAAACATATGGTATCAATAGGATTAACACTCCAGCCTTTTTCTCTTATCGCAATCTGAGTACCTTCTCCACAGTCAATCAAAAGACTGCTTCCTGAAAGTCTGGTCATAAGTGCAGTCAACCATCTTCCGGGAAGCGGCATCATGCCGCTTGTTCCCAGCAAACAAACATCTAACATAACTACCCCTTTCAAACTTTACCCCCCGCCTGAGATTAGATTTCCAATGCATTACTAACCTTAGGTGGAATGGCAAATCTTTCTATCATAGAATCATAGCAGGATTCACATATTACAAATGAATGAACCTCTGTATCTTTTTTTGAAAAATATCCCCACTGTTTTCTCGCTTCAAATGCATCCTCCAAGAGAATCCCATTTTCAACTTTAAGCTTTCTTCCACACACATTGCAATACATATCTTTAAACATATTTTTCCTCCATTCTGTACTTTAAACCTCTAAAAATTATTATATTTCTGCCTAAGCACAACATAACAAAAAGTATATATATTGTATAGTGGGAATGCATGGAAGTTTCTATATACTCTTCTGAAGAATCAATGCATTCTCCGACGGATTTGAATAATAATTCTTACGCATTCCAATTTTTTCAAAATGAATTTTATCATAAAACAAAATTGCCGGAGTATTTGACTCACGAACTTCTAAAAGTATTCTTTCAACACTCTTTGCCCTGCATTTTTTCACAGCATACTCAAATATCATTTCAGCGATATGCTGTTTTCTGTAATCTTCTTTAACTGCAATATTACAGAGGTCTGCCGTCTCAAATGATGCAATTATCGTACAATATCCTATTATGCTATCACCTTCGCATGCAACAATATAGACACTGTTCTCTCTCTTACACTCATCAGCAAGAGTATCGGCCTTAGTATTCATATTAAAGATACTATTTTCAAGTTCAGCTACAAAAACTGCATCTTCTTCATGCATTTCTCGTATAATCATCTTAACTTAGGAATTTTTCTTTTCCCGCTCCTCTCTTTCTCTTTCTGCCTGCGACTTTCTAAGATAAAACGGTGTATGCTCAGCCGCAGTTTCATATTTTCCTTCTTTAAAATACACAATACCAAGAGAAGCTACTGCTGCTGCACTCTGCTTTGACACAAACGAAGGTGCAAAACAGAATTCTCCTTTATATTCTTTTTCTATTGTCTCTCTGTGAACATCAACACCATCACCCATAAATATGACTTTTTTTCCAAGAGCATAAAGTTCTCCCATTATCTCATTTATATCAACAGCTTTGTGTTCAATTATCTTCTTAAGAACACCATCTTCTGTGGTATATGCAGCTGTGTATACCTGATTTCTCCTGGCATCCATTACAGGACAGATAATCCCATCAAAAGTAATCATTCTGTATGCAAGACCATCAAGAGTAGGCACAGAGACAACCGGCTTCTTAAGTGCAAGACCAAGCCCCTTGGCAGTAGCAGAGCCTATTCTCAGACCTGTAAAAGAGCCTGGACCGCTTGCTATAGCTATGGCATCTATCTCCGACAAATCTGTCTCTGACATTTCAACAACCTTGTCTATCATCGGCAGTAATGTCTGTGAATGTGTCTGTTTATTATTGACCGTAAATTCAGCTATAACATTTTTCTCGTCAACAATAGCTGCTGATGCAACTACTCCCGAACTGTCAATTCCTAATATTTTCATATTAATCCTCATTTCTGGTTATTTTTATCTTTCTATAATCAAAACCTTTTTCGATGTCTTTTTCTATCTCTACTTTTAAATATTTATCCGGGATTATCTCCGTTATAAGAGTTGCCCATTCTATAAGACAAACTCCCTCTCCAAAAAAGTAATCTTCATATCCAATCTCGTCCATCTCTTCTATATCAGCAATTCTGTAAACATCAAAATGATATAATGGAAGTCTTCCTTCCTCATATATCTGCATAATCGTAAAAGTAGGACTGCTGATAGTCTCTTCTATCCCCAGTCCTTTCCCGAATCCTTTTGTGAAAACCGTCTTGCCGACACCCAAATCTCCGTCAAGCAGAATTATATCGCCTGCTTTACATTCTTTTCCAAGGCGAAAACCTGTCTCAAAGGTTTCCTTTTCACTAAAACTTTCTATAATATCAGTTTTCATCAGACTCCTCCACTTCTTCTGTCTCTTCAGGCTCATAATTTTTATACTTCTCAACCATATCATTCACCATATCAACAAGTCTGTCATACTGTCCTTCACACTGTCCCCTTGTAAATATAAATGCTCTTACAGGAGACATATAAATATACATGGCATTCTTAGATACGATTTTCTTTCTTACCTCATACCATTTAACCTGTCCTTCCTGCTCTCCCTGTGAGACAGTTATTCCTTCTTCTGAAACATTGTAATGAAGTTTTTCATTTATGCTTTCATTTCTTTTCACCTGGGTTCTCGCCTTTGAATAGAGCATAACCGGCTGTACTACCGTAAAAAGCATTCCAATTATTATAAGTGCCATTATGGTTGTCCTGTCAAAATTTTTATATCTGCAGGCACACAATATAAGACTTCCCAGACTTATGATAAGGCCAAAAATCCCTCCTATATTTCTGTATGTATGCTGCAGGAGAAAAGCATATAATTCCTTTGTAGTAAGTTTTACATCAAAATCTATCGCCTTCATAAAGACTTCGCTCCTTATTGTCTAATTTTTATTTTTGTACAGTTTAACATATTGCACAAACATAAGCAAGTTATCACGTCAGACAGATTTTTTACCCGACTTTGTCATTTATCTATGTTTTTTTTTACATATTTATGTTAAAATATACAATACGAGTAACTGTCCATAATACCTGCTTACGGATTTTATGCAGCTTGGAGTTCCCGACAGTTACCAATATAATAATATTTTATAACCATCAGGTTTATAAGGAGAATGATTTATTATGACAAACATTTCAAACATATATGACTTTTCAAAAGACGAAATGGAAAATTATATCGAAAATGAAATAGATTTTGAAAAAATAAATGAATTATGTGAACATATAACAGATGCCATAAAAGAAATACTTACTTCCTGTGGATTATATTTTCGAATCTTTTCCCGTGTAAAATCAGTTAAATCCATTGCAAACAAACTAAACCGCGGAAAATATGGAACTGAAGCAAATCCCAAAAAGATTCAAGACCTTTTAGGTCTCAGAGTCGTTCTTTATTATTATGATGATTTACGCATATGCAGAGATATCATGGAGAGTACTTTTCAGATTGTAGATACCTGGTCACGTAACTCTTTTAACTCTGACGAATTCAGAGCTACAAAGATAAATGGTGTATTCAGATTTCCTGAAGAATATTTCAATTTTTACAAGCGGGAACTCTGGAATCTCCCTATAGATACCACATTTGAAATTCAGTTCAGAACAGTATTTTTTGAGGGCTGGCATGAAATTGAACATGATATGAGATACAAAAGTCTTTTATCTGATGACCAGTTCTGGAAAGGCAGCGAAGAACTATCAAGAATCCTAAACTGTATACTTGCCAATCTTGAATTAAGCGACTGGTCTCTTGTACAACTTTTTGAACAGCTTTCTTATAATCATTATAAAAACGGCAATTGGGAACTGATGCTTAAAAGTAAATTCAGAATAAAGATAAAAGATGATGAACACCTTCACCCCGAAATACTAAAAATCTTTGATTCTGACAAAGAAATTGCCAAGCAGTTTTTTAAATGCACAAGACAGCGTCTTATAAGAGAACTTTTAAAACTTGATCACCCCCATGTAAATTATAATACTATTGTAAAACTTTTAAACAACGGTATTGTACACAATCCTGATATCAAACAGATATGCGACACCATAGATACACTTTCAGAAGAACCTGCATTCCAGAAGGTCTCACTTGCAAGACTTGAATCAAATATACTTTTCCACCTGGAACTGCCACTTCTTCATAAGGAAACCAGACAATTACAGTCTGAATTTAACACTGCTGCCTCCATCCTTTATAAATGGGCTCGTTTTCGCATGAATCCTGTTTTTGAGGATATTCCTGCAGACCTTTCACCTTACAAAAACAAACTGCCGGGATATCTCTTAAAAATAAAATATGATCCGGATGAACTTACTTTCAGTATGAAATTAAATTATATAGACACTAAACTTGTCGGAACATTATGGCATGTGCACTCTTCTATAGCTCTTCTTGATGACGGAAAACTTCATTTCTATCATATGACTTCACGAGATATGCCACATGGTGCAACAGAGCGCTCAACATTTAACAAGCCATCATTTCTATCTGACCTGTCAAGCAAAGTAGGTTTATGTGATATATACAGACTTGGAAGTCAGGTACATTTTATAAGTTCACCTGAAGATTATACATTATTTTCTGAACTTATAAACTCCAACCAGAGACAACTACCGGTAGTTCTTATCACACAAAAATATATAACCGCAGACAGTGAGAGCGATAACACATTCCGCGAAGGATATGATATGAATACCTTTAATGTAAACGGTACAAGACTTGCAAAAGTAATAGGCCATTACTCCCATGTCTATATGCTCGACCAGTCAATGGTTGAAGCTTTTGCAAACGACAATAATATAAGCCTTAGCAATGCCTATGGCTGTATATGTGTATTCTGGCCAAAAATAAATAAACGCTCACCTTCGTTTTTTACACAGCAAATGATTTGTGACACAGAGTTTGATTTTAACAGATTTGCATTCCACGATAAGAATATAAATGAAAAAGCGTTCAGACATAAACTTGTCCAGATAATTAAAGATGACAATATAAGTCATTAGAATAGACAAATAAAAAGCTGAAAATCGTTATCTCAGCACGATTTTCAGCTTTTTCTTTATATTTTTATCATTTGACTTGCGTGATATCTCTACATTGAGAGTATCTTCTGATTTAGATTCCATAAGAATATTGTGAAACTGATATATAGAAGTTATCTCTTTTCCATTAACTTTTTTTATAACATCTGTAATTCGCATGCCAGCTATATAGGCTGGTGAATTTGCATATACTGATGTCACATATACACCCACTTCAATATTATGAGCTTTAGCCATCCACTCATTTATATCACAGCCTTCTATTCCAAAGTAAGGAACATCTTTTCCCATGGAAATTCTGTCTATAATATCCATAATACTTGATATTCCTATAAAACCAATTCCGCTTTCCCCTGTAACTTCCGAAAAAGAATTATTGATAAGTCCAATAACTTTTCCTTTTGAATTTATAATAATTCCATTTGATTTCTGGGACAATGTTATATCTGTCAAAAATAATGATATCTGATTATCTATTACAGAAGTCGGAATATTCGATTTTACTACACTGCCAATCATAACAGAATTCATAACTCCATTCGGTGCGCCTACTGCAATTACTTTTGAGCCCACCGGAACAGTTGATGTAATTGCAAATACCGGAATTTCAATAGCTTCCCTTGTCTCTTTTGGAATATCAGCTTTGTTAACTTTTATAACAGAAAAACCTATTGTCTGGTTATTTCCCACAAGTTTTGCACTAGTTATATAATTATCGCAAAAACACACGGTTACTGCATCATCATGCGAAATATCTTCTGAAGTGACTATATAATAATTTTTATTACTTTCTTTAAGAATCATTCCACTTGTTGTCTCAGTAGCCTGCTCAGCATTCGCATACCATGATATTTTTCCATTTTTGCTTATCTGCACAATCGAAGCCGAAAAAGCATTTCCTGTTTCTGCATATTGTCTTGATGCCTTATTAAGACTTTCTATAACAATTTCATTTTTTAATATATCATTCTTTGTTATAGCAAATGCCGGATTTGGCGTATTTTCAGGCACTTGAGTTGCTGGTGTAACCATTGGAACTGATGTCTGTATGTCATCATAAGAATTAAGTGATAAATCATTTCCATATCTTGAATTTACTTCCACAAATACAACACCTGCTATCACACCAAATATGACAGCAAGCACTGCAGAACCAGCCATTTTTTGAAAAAAATTAAGAATAGCTTTTCGTCGCTGAGGTTTTATCTGTTCTTTTATAAACTTATATTTTTCATCCTCATGCTCTCTCTCTTCAGAAGGATTCTTCTTACGCATATTAATACCCATATCCGTCCTCCATGTATATTAATAATAACCTCCAACTAAATCAAATGTAGTTTTATACAAAAAACATTGTATATCTTACAAACTTTTAGTATAAATCTATCATATATTTATGAATATATTATGAATAACTTGTTAATAGCGACAGAACAAAGTGTTTTAGAAGTAAAACTTAACCTTTCACCTATTGATAAGTTATTGTCAGGTAGTGTATTATATAAGGTAACATAATAATTTTATTATAAATTCGCGTACAGAAACGTGTAGAAATGAGGTTTATATGAATCAAAAAGTATTGCATACTCTTGAGTATGATAAAATTATAAATCAACTGGAAAAATTTGCGGCTTCTCCAGTAGGAAAAGAAAAATGCCGCCATCTTCTGCCCTGCAGTGACAGAGAATGGATAGAAACTTCACAGAGAGAAACTTCTGATGCCCTTACCCACATACTCACTCAGGGTGAAATATCTTTTAGTGGTATATCTGATATAAGACCGAGCCTGAAAAGACTTGAGATAGGTTCTATACTCGGAACCGGTGAACTCCTTTCCATTTCAAATCTTCTCAATACTGCCGGCAGAATCAAAAATTTCTTCAGACAGAGTTTAAAGGACAATGATGAGACTGGAGATTCACTTAACGAAAGATATCAGCTTATTGAACCACTGTTTCCTCTTATGCAGGAAATACGCAGATGCATACTTGCAGAAGATGAAATTGCTGATGATGCAAGTGCCGGACTTAATCAGGTAAGAAAAAAACTTAAAATCACAAGTGATAAAATCCACGAACAGCTTGGCTCCATTTTAAATGGTGGCAGCAGAAGTATGCTTCAGGATGCAATTATCACAATGAGAAACGGACGATACTGTCTTCCCGTAAAAGCAGAGTACCGCTCTTCCTTCAACGGAATGTTACATGACCAGTCATCAACAGGTTCTACTCTTTTTATTGAGCCTGCATCGGTTGTAAAACTTAACAACGAGATAAGAGAACTGGAAATAAAAGAACAGGAAGAAATCGAAAAAATCCTTGCCGAGTTGAGCAATCTTGCCTCAGAGCAGTCATTTTTTATTGAACAGAACTTCAGAGTACTCTCAGAACTTGACTTTATATTTGCAAAGGCAATGCTTTCAAAAACTTTAAGAGGAACCGAACCAAAATTTCCTGAGGAAAACTATATAGAAATCAAAAAAGGCCGCCATCCTCTTATAGACAAGACAAAAGTTGTACCAATAGATATCCACGTCGGAAAAGATTTTTCACTTCTTATTGTGACTGGTCCTAACACAGGTGGAAAAACTGTATCATTAAAAACAGTTGGCCTTTTCACTCTTATGGGACAGGCAGGACTTCACATCCCTGCTTTTGATGGCTCAAGCCTTAGAATTTTTAAAGAAGTATATGCAGATATAGGTGATGAACAGAGTATTGAGCAAAGTCTCAGTACATTCTCATCTCATATGGTAAACACTGTATCTATATTAAATGAAGCCGACGATGAATGTCTTGTTCTTTTTGATGAGCTTGGAGCCGGAACCGACCCTGTTGAAGGCGCAGCACTTGCTACTGCCATACTTTCAAATCTTCATAACCGCGGCTGTATAGTTATGGCAACAACACATTACAGTGAGCTTAAATTATATGCTCTTCAGACTCCTGATGTTGAAAATGCCTGCTGTGAATTTGATGTGACTACTCTAAGACCAACTTACAGACTTTTAATCGGTGTCCCGGGAAAAAGTAACGCATTTGCAATATCAAGCAAACTTGGTCTGTCTGATGACATAATAGAGGATGCTAAGATGCATGTATCTTCTGATGCGCAGCAGTTTGAGGACGTTATAAGCAATCTTGAAGCTACCAGAGTACAGCTTGAAAAAGAACGTGCCAAAGCTTCTGAAAGCCGCAAGGAAATATCTGCTCTCAAAAAGGAGCTTCGTGAAAAAACAGAAAAACTTGATATTTCCAAACAGAAAATATTACAGAATGCAAACGCCGAAGCTGCAAAGATACTCTCCGATGCAAAAGATTATGCTGATGAGACAATCAGAAAATATACAAAATGGGCAAGCAGTGATAAACATATACGCGAGATGGAAGCTGAACGTGCAAATCTTCGAGAAAAAATGAACAAAAGTCAGTCAAAAGTAAAAGTTGCTGCACCAAAGCCTAAGTCAAAAACAGTTAAGGTCTCTGACCTTATGATAGGTTCTGACATAAGAATACTTTCTTTAAATTCAGTTGGAACCGTAAGCACTCTTCCAAACGAAAAAGGTGATCTCTTTGTCCAGGCAGGACTTATAAGAACAAAAGTAAATATAAAAGATATAGAACTTATAGATGCACCTAAAGAAAAACCTGCAGACAAAAAACAGCGCTCTGGCAGTGGTAAGATAAGAATGAGCAAAGCCGCAGGCATTCACCAGGATGTAAATCTTATAGGCCTTACTGTTGATGAAGCAACTCCTGTGCTTGGCAAATACCTTGATGATGCCTATCTTGCAGGACTTTCACAGGTAACTGTAATCCACGGTCGCGGAACAGGCGCTTTGAGAACAGCTGTTCACAATCACCTTAAGAGAACTAAATATGTCAAATCTTTCCGTCTCGGAGAGTTTGGTGAAGGTGATATGGGTGTAACCATAGTTGAGTTTAAATAGGAGAATTATAATGGTTGAAAAACAGAAAATACTTATAGTTGACGATGACGAAAATATAGCTGACCTTATAGGTTTATACCTTACAAAAGAATGCTTTGACACAAAAATAGTAAATGACGGCGAATCTGCCCTTGAAGCTGTATCAACATATAAACCCAATATTATCCTTCTTGATATAATGCTTCCCGGCATTGACGGTTATGAGGTTTTAAGAGAAGTACGAAAGACTTCTTCTCTCCCTGTAATAATGCTGTCTGCCAAAGGCGAGACTTTTGACAAAGTTCTTGGGCTAGAACTTGGTGCAGACGATTACATTATGAAACCTTTTGATTCAAAGGAAATGGTTGCACGTGTTAAAGCAGTCCTTAGAAGAACTTCTCAGGACAAACCGGCTGAAACAGCTGCAAATGACCCACAGGAATGTGTCAGACTGTCTGATATAATCATAAATCAGACAGATTACTCTGTAACTTACAAAAATGAGCGTGTAGAAATGCCGCCAAAGGAACTTGAATTACTGTATTTCCTGGCATCTCATCCAAATCAGGTATTTACAAGAGAGCAGCTCCTTGACCATATATGGAGCTATGACTATATGGGAGACACAAGAACTGTTGACGTGCATATAAAGAGACTCAGAGAAAAATTCAAAAATCATCCCGGCTGGGATATAAAAACTGTATGGGGTATCGGTTATAAATTTGAACTTTTATAAATACGAAACGGAGCTAATTATAATAATGAAAATTTCTCTTAAATCAAAATTTTTATTCTGTTATATTGCTATAATAGCTGCCACCTTAGGTATTCTAAATACCTATGGCTTAAAAATGTTAAATAACAGAATTATCAAAGATGAACAGGTTACACTTTATAATCAGGCTGAATTACTTGCAAACCAATATCTTACTAACGGCTATTTCTCCTCCAGTTCTATTCCTATCATAAACAAACAGTTTAATTTGCTGACAAATATGATAGGTGTAAACATAATGGCTGTTAATATTAAGGGAAGTGTCTATCTCTCCTCTACAGTCTCTGAAAAAAATAATCTGTTAGGTGTAAATATAACAAAATACGATTCAACATTCCTGGATAACCAGACAGTTACAGATACAACCATCAATCATTTACTTGATGAGAAAATGATTGCCGTTGTATATCCTGTAACTTCCGGTATTGAAACCAAAGCATACCTGGTTCTTTTATCCCCCATGGCCAACATACATGATAAAGCCTCATCTTATATGGATAATATCGTAAAGTGCTATCTGATTATTTCAGTCGGATTATTACTTATAATGTTTATCTTATATGTACAGACTATTATGCCTATAAAAAAGATAACAAAAGCAGTAAAGGAATACTCATATGGTCATTTTGATTATCACCTTGAAAACAATTTCGGACGTGATATGAATGACCTGGCAGGTGCTATAAGATATATGTCTGACAAAATGTCAGATATGAATGACTATCAGAAAAAATTTATAGCAAATGTATCCCATGATTTCCGTTCTCCGCTCACATCTATTCATGGCTACACACAGGCTATGCTAGATGGAACAATACCTCCCCAAATGCATGAAAAATATCTTGATATAATATTATTTGAGACACAGAGACTTACGAAACTTACATCAAATCTTCTCGCATTAAGCCAGTTTGAGAACAATGGAATCCCTATGGATATCTCTACTTTTGATATAAACGACGATATAAAGCGCTGCTCTGCAGCATTTGAACAGCGTTGTACAGAAAAACAGATTTCCCTCTCTCTTATATTTGATGCCAAAAACCTATATGTAAGTGCTGATATCAGTAAGATTGAGCAGGTAATCCAAAACCTCCTTGACAATGCAATCAAATTCAGTAACCAGTCTTCTACAATAGAAATACATACAAGTAAGAATAATCATAAAGTATTTGTTTCTGTAAAAGACCACGGAATAGGAATCCCAAAAGACAGCATAAACAAAGTGTGGGACAGATTTTACAAATCAGATCTTTCCCGTGGTAAAGACAAAAAAGGTACAGGTCTTGGACTTTCTATAACAAAAGAAATAATAGAATCACATGGAGAAAATATCAATGTGATAAGTACAGAAGGTGTTGGTACAGAATTTATATTTACCTTAAGCGAGGCCGAACCTCCTTCTGAACCAGAACAAAAATAAAAAGAAAAAACACCGATGCCGGGAATGGATTCATCGGTGTTTTTAATGTCAGAAATTACTCTGCTACTGCAGGATTAAATATAAACTTAACTCTCTTTAAGAGTGCTTCCTGTAATATAGCAATAGTAATTATCTGAACTACAAACATTACGCCTGCCTGAGCAGCTCTTGTTGGTAAAAGTCCTAAGAATGGACTTCCGTAAAGTACAGATATCCATAATGTACTTAGAAGCATACTGCAGATAAAATTATTTATTGCAGCTGCTATAACTATTCTTACCATAGAAACCTTTTTGTATAACAATAAACCAAACACAAGACCTACAATAAACTGAGTCAGTGTAAATCCTGGGAAATAAGCTCCTATAGGGAATAATACTGCTCCTAACAAATCAGCTATAGCACCAACTAATGCTGCCTCTATCGGTCCAAGAAGAATAGCTGCAATTACAATTGGAATAAAACTAAAGCCTATCTTTAAATTCCAGGCTGCTATTGAAAGAAATCTTGATAAGATTATCTCCAATGCTATCAAAAGCCCCATAAGCGCAATGCTTTTTACATCAATTTTCTTTTTTCTGTTATTCATAACGTATTGTCCTTTCTCTTAGTGTACATTTTTTAATACACCTTGGGAACAGATAAGCAGAAAAAGAAAAAACACTCAAAGTAATCCATTATCCCGGAAATTGAGTGCTTTTCATTCAATTCTGACAGTGGATGCGGTGCCACATCGCAAGCTTATCGCTTTTCGCCCAAAGGCAACTTCCCATCCTTTGGTACTTAACGCATGACATCCTACTCTGTTCTTTTTTCTATATTTAATTTTTGCGATGTCCTTTTCAATTGATTCTGAAAAGCAGAATCATATGTGATTATTTTAAATAATCACATCTTGTTCCAAGAATACTTGCAACTTCATACTCATAGTCATCTATGCTCTTCTTCATTGCAAAAGCTTCATCTATATCTACATCATATACATGACCATCTTTATAGCCGATAAGTCTGTTCTTAAGGCCTCTCTCAATAGTATCAACAGCATAAGCTCCCATAACTGAAGCATTAACTCTGTCTCTTGCTGTTGGACTTCCACCACGCTGTAAGTGACCTATAACAGTTGCACGAGTCTCAATACCTGTTGCTGCTTCAATCTTCTCAGCAAGCTCATGTGAGTGACCAATGCCCTCAGCATTTACTATAACCTGATGTGTCATACCAGCTTCACGGTTCTCTTTAATCTGAGCAATAAGCTTGTCATAGTTGTTATCAAATTTCTCTGGAATGAGAATCTGCTCTGCACCATTTGCAATACCACACCAAAGTGCAATATAACCTGCTGAACGTCCCATAACCTCAACAACACTGCAACGCTCATGAGAGTTTGATGTCTCACGAAGTCTGTCAATAGCCTCCATAGCTGTATTTACAGCTGTATCAAATCCAATAGTATACTCTGTGTAAGCAATGTCAAGGTCTATAGTACCTGGCAATCCAATAACATTTACACCGTATTTAGATAAATCTCTGGCACCCTTAAATGAACCGTCTCCTCCAATTACTATAAGAGCATCTATACCAAGTTCTTTACAAATCTTAGCAGCTTTCTGCTTTCCCTCATCTTTTCCAAACTCTGCACTTCTTGCTGTGAAAAGGAATGTACCACCATGCTGTAATTTTTCTGAAACATCATGGAATGTCATAAGCTGTATTTCTTTATTAAGAATACCATTATATCCTCTTCTGACTCCATAAACTTCATAACCTCTGGCAATACCTGTACGAACGACCGCGCGGACAGCAGCGTTCATTCCTGGTGCATCTCCTCCGCTAGTCAATACTGCAATCTTACCCTTTGATTCGCTCATAATTTCCTCCATTCTTTCGCATCCGCGAAAATATATAGTATGTAGATTACGAAAAACATAGTGTTCCGACACATTAATGTCTTATATTTAAAGTGTCAAGTACACCAGATTTCCGATATAAAAAACAATATTCTGATTATTCTTACTGTATATAATTATACAGCAGACAGCACACTTGCACAACTCCTTCCACTAAGCCTGTGCTTATGATTAACGTACACGTCACACACCTTATATGTAACAGTAACTGCCTATGCACTATCTTTTTTATATTAATAGCATTCAGGCACTTTTTCAATGCTTTTTTCTTAATTATTATTTTTTTATATATTATAACCAAATTTGTAATACCTAGTGTGTGTATTTTGTTTATCACCTTTTCACTCCCACTTTGAATAATTTAGAAACTCTTAAATTAAAATATATTCATTATTTATTTTTTCCACTCTAATCTATGCAGATTTCCTTCTAACTGCATATCAAAAAATTTATTCTGACGCAATGCCTCATACAAAACTATTGCAACCGAATTAGATAAATTAAGTGATCTTATATTTTCATTCATAGGAATCCTTATTGCAGTCTCCTCTGACTCCACAAGAATTTCCTCCGGGATACCGGCACTCTCTTTTCCAAACATTATATATGCATCAGGCTCATAACTTACCTCTGTATAATCCTGCTTTGATTTGGTTGTAGCCATATACATCTTTTCTCTTGCCTTCGGATTTTGCTCAAGAAAATCTTCATAGCAATCATATATTGTCACATCAAGCTTATCCCAGTAATCAAGCCCTGCCCTCTTAAGAGTCTTGTCATTTACCCTGAAACCCATAGGCTCTATAAGATGAAGTTTTGTGCCTGTCGCACAGCAGGTACGCCCTATATTGCCAGTATTTGCAGCAATCTCAGGCTCAAGTAAAACTATATTTAACATATCAATCCTCTTTTCAGTCTTTCTGCTCTCTTAATCTGGTTATAAATCTGTTTATTCTGTCAAGACCTTCCTTGAGATCGTCTATAGAATAAGCATATGAAATTCTAAGGAAACCTTCACCGCTGTCTCCAAATGCAGTTCCCGGAACTACGGCAAGTTTCTCCTCTTTCAGAAGTCTTGTGGCAAATTCATCAGAGGTCATTCCAAATTCCTTTATACATGGAAATACATAAAATGCTCCAAATGGCTCAAAACACTGTAATCCCATATCTTTAAAAGCTTTCATAAGGAAATTTCTTCTCTGGTCATAAGCTGTTCTCATCTTCTCTACATCTTCGTCACCATTTTTCAACGCCTCTACTGCTGCATACTGGCTTGTTGTAGGTGCACACATTATCGCAAACTGATGTATCTTAAGCATCTGACTTAGAATATTCTTTGGTCCACATGCATAACCAAGTCTCCAGCCTGTCATGGCATAGGATT
Organism: Lachnospiraceae bacterium; assembly: GCA_017425575.1. Lineage (GTDB taxonomy): Bacteria > Bacillota > Clostridia > Lachnospirales > Lachnospiraceae > Butyribacter. The sequence continues at coordinate 17,408 of JAFPDA010000092.1, forward strand.
TTGAAAATCCATTTATAACTATTGTTCTCTCTTTCATGCCTGGGAAAGAAGCGATAGACACATGATTGCCTCCATATGTAAGTTCAGAGTATATCTCATCTGAAATCACATACAAATCATGCTTTATGACAAGCTCTACTATTCCTTCCAAATCCTCCTTCGTCATAATAGCGCCTGTGGGATTATTTGGAAACGGCATAATAAGTATCTTTGTTTTATCTGTTATGGCTGCCTCAAGTTTTTCTTTGGTAAGTTTAAAAGAATCTTTCTCCTCAAGTTCCACTATAACCGGAACACCATTTGCAAGCACTATACATGGTTCATAAGAGACATAACTTGGCTGCGGAAGTATAACCTCATCCCCATCGTCAATCATTGCTCTTAAGGCACCATCTATAGCCTCACTTCCTCCGATAGTTATCATAACCTCACTGACAGAATCATATTCAAGCCCAAACCTTCTATGCTGATATTTAGCAACCTCAGTTTTAAGCTCCTTAAGACCTGCATTGGAAGTATAAAAGGTTCTTCCTCTCTCAAGCGAATATATACCTTCTTCTCTTATATGCCACGGAGTATCAAAATCCGGCTCTCCCACACCAAGAGAAATGGCATCATCCATCTCGTTTACTATATCAAAAAATTTTCTTATTCCTGAAGGCTTAATTTCAACAACCTTTTTCGATAACGGATTTCTCACGGTGTAATCAACATCCTTTCTTCTTCAACCTTGCCACCTGTCATGGCAATACCATATTCCTTGTATTTTTTCATGACAAAGTATGTAGCTGTACTAGTTACAGATTCAAGAGTAGAAAGCTTCTCTGACACAAATCTGGCTACATCCTTCATGCTCTTTCCTGTAATTATAACAGTAAGATCAAAGCCTCCTGACATAAGGTATACACTCTCAACTTCATCGAATTTATAAATACGCTCTGCAACCTTATTAAATCCCATATCTCTCTGAGGTGTAACCTTTACTTCGATAAGAGCTGTAACCTTCTCATTCTCAGTCTTATCCCAGTTTATAAGAGTCGGATATCCACATATTACCGTCTCCTCCTCCATCTTCTTAATTTCCTGCTCGATAACGTTTCCATCAGTGCCGAGCATTGCCGCCAGATCCTCTGTGGAATAGCGGCTGTTTTTGCTTATTGCATCAAGTATTTTTTTCTGCATAATCAATCCCCATTTTCTATATTTTATATAATTCATCACATGATGGCTGTTCCAGATATCTGTTACTGTCACCATTAACTATAATCTTGTCGTTGCCTTCAACAGCCCTGCCTATTACCGCTGCCGGAATCCCCTTTTTAGCAAGCTTTTCAACCATAATATTACCATTTTTGCAGCCAATAAGCATACTGCCACTTGATATAAGTTTATATGGATTGAGGTTGAATGCCTCACACACCTCTATGGTCTCCTGTTTAACAGGAATCTTTTTAAGGTCAACATTAAGTCCGACTCCGGAGGCCTCTGCCATCTCCCACAATGCTCCAAATATCCCACCTTCTGTAATATCGTGCATCGCTGTAACCCCGTTTTCAACCGCAACTGCTGCCTCTGGCACTACAGAGAGATATTTTGTAAATGATGCCGCACTGTCTATAAGCTCCTGTGGAAGTGTCTTTAAAAGTTCTTCCTGCTTTGTAGCTGCTATAATAGAAGTTCCCTCAAGACCTATCCACTTTGAAACAACAAGCTCATCTCCCGGTTCAAGTCCTCCAGTCTTTATAAGTTTGTCTTTCTTTACTTTTCCAACTCCTGTAACATTTATAAC
>JAFPDA010000093.1 GCA_017425575.1 Lachnospiraceae bacterium
ATATATCTGAACGGACTCAGGTATATAAATCTTCGTCTTGAATTTAAGGATGGTATTATAGAGAAATATTCATGTGAAAATTTTGAGAGTGAAGAGGAAAATAATAAATATATAAAAGATAATCTGCTGTTTCAGCATGACACTCTTCCAATCGGTGAGTTTGCAATAGGAACTAATACAACTGCGTATAAAATGGGGCAGAAGTATAATATACAGAATCTTTTACCTATACTTATAGCAGAAAAGACAGGACCTCATTTTGCAATCGGTGACACATGCTTTTCACATGAGGAGGATATGAAAACATATAATCCGGATGGAAAAGAGATGAAAGCAAAGGAAAATGATTTTTCGAGACTTCGTGATACTGACAGCAAAAAAGCTTATTTTAACTGCCACACTGATATAACAATTCCATATAATGAACTTGGAGACATAGTAGTGCATTGTAATTCAGGCAGTGAGATTTTAATAATTCATGAAGGTAAGTTTTCACTTGAAGGCACAGAGGCATTAAATGAAGCACTTGCAGATGATTAAAAAGAAATAAATGTGAGATTAAAAAAGCTATGGATAAAAAAATATATATCCATAGCTTTTTGTCCGGTAATTTCGCAATACTGATTATGTAAGTTTATGCTTTTTAAATTTCTTCATCAGTTTGAACTGATTTGAGCTCTTCTGCTTTGAGATTAATCTGCTCTACTGTATCTACTATAAGTTTTAATATTTCCTGATTTTTAGTGCTGTTATCAAGAGTTTCATTTGAATGTGCCGATACTTCTTCAGATATAGCAGATACTGTCTGTATACTGTTAACTATGTTTTTATTTGCAACAGCAAGCTCTTTGATTGCACTTGAAAGGTTATCAACTCTGTACTGGACATTGCGTGTATTATTTGATATAGCATCAAAGCTTGACATAGTATTTTTAACCGTATCTGACTGTTCCTGTATATTTTCAATAAGAACATTTATTGTACTGATTACTGAAGTAAGCGCTTCTGAGAAGCTGCCGATAAGTTCAGTTATATCTACAGTAGCATCCTGTGTCTGATTTGCAAGATTTGTTATTTCTGAAGCAACTACTGCAAAACCTTTGCCGGCCTCACCAGCTCTTGCAGCCTCAATACTTGCATTAAGAGCAAGCAGACTTGTCTGGGTTGTTACATTTTCTATAAGGTCTATAATTGACTTCATCTTATCTGTAAATTCTTCAAGAAGTGCAAGGTCTTTTATAGCTGCATTGTTTGAATGTTCTGTCTCTGAAAGCTGTTGTGAAAGCTTATTTACACATGCAGAACCATTTTGTAACGCGCTTGCTGCATTCTCCATTTCGCCGGATATACTGTTTGCTGTGCTTTCTGCATTTGTTATGTGAGTCTGTATATCTTCTGTGTTTGCAAGCTGCTGCTGCATTGCATTTGCAGTTTCTGTGGCACCTGAATTTATTTCTTCCATAGCATCAACTGTGGTGTTTACCGCTTCATCAAGTATGGTGATTTCTTCAGACATAGACTTTACATGTTGTCCTATCTGGTCAGCTGTATCGATAACAACAGATGTAATCTTCAGAGCTTTTTCTTTGTTTTTTTCTATTTCAGAAGTTCTGCTTCTGTTTATTATCATTATAATCTGAGTTGAAAGAGTAGTATATATACATGTAGAGATAATAAGTACTATTTGTATCTCAGTCATTGCCATAAAATCCTTGCCGGTGCCTTGTCTGAAAACTAATATTATAATCTGTAAAATATTTTCAAGGACTATAACGACTGATAACTTAAGCATATATGATGTATCCATATATACTGTGGCTGCAATAAATATAGGTATGATGTATGTGAATACAAGTCTGTCTGTAGTTGTAAACAGAACTAATGTATATAGAAGCATATAGCTTATTAATATGAAATGTTTTATCAGATTACTTTCATTGTCCTTCTTTACAAGTACAACAGATATTATAGAAGGGATTACGGTAAGAGCAACTACAAGTGCAATGTATACAAGTGCTAAATTGCCTTTAACAAATTCAATTATATATGCTATTGCAATTATAAGATTCATAATACATGCACATCTTATCATAAGATTGTTTTGCATTCGTTTTTCAGATATTTTATTAAAATAAATTTTTTCAAGATTTTTTTTCATATAATGTCTCCTTTCAATAATGTTAATAGAAGTATTATACAAAATTTTACATAAATTAACAAGTTATCTTGACTTTATTTTATTAAAATGGAGTA
>JAFPDA010000013.1 GCA_017425575.1 Lachnospiraceae bacterium
AACTCAATCGTTGCAGGTGGCTTACCAGTGCAGTCATAAAGCACTCGATTTACACCTTTAACCTCATTTACAATTCTCGATGTAACTTTACCAAGGACTTCCCATGGAAGCTGAGCTGACTCTGCTGTCATGAAATCTGATGTGTTTACTGCACGAAGCACAATAGCATAATCATAAGTTCTACCGTCTCCCATTACACCAACTGAACGCATATTTGTGAGAGCTGCAAAGTACTGTCCAAGGTCTTTTGCAATTCCTGCATTTGCTATCTCTTCACGGTAAATAGCATCTGCCTCCTGAACTATACGGCACTTCTCGGCTGTTACTTCACCGATTATTCTTATTCCAAGTCCCGGACCTGGGAATGGCTGTCTGAATACAAGATGCTCTGGGATTCCAAGCTCAAGTCCTGCTTTACGCACTTCGTCTTTAAAGAGCATTCTAAGAGGCTCTATTATCTCTTTAAAATCTACACAGTCCGGAAGACCTCCAACATTGTGATGTGATTTTATAACTGCTGATTTTCCAAGACCAGATTCTATAACATCAGGATAGATTGTTCCCTGTACAAGGAAGTCTACAGCGCCAATCTTCTTTGCCTCTTCCTCAAATACTCTGATGAACTCTTCTCCTATAATCTTACGTTTAGCTTCCGGCTCTGTCACGCCTTTAAGTTTCTCATAAAATCTTTCCTGACAGTTTACTCTGATAAAGTTAAGGTCATACTGACCTTCAGGACCAAATACAGCCTCTACCTCATCTCCTTCATCTTTACGAAGAAGTCCCTGGTCTACAAATACACAGGTAAGCTGTTTTCCAATTGCCTTAGATAAAAGTACTGCTGCCACCGATGAATCAACACCACCGGATAAAGCACAAAGCACTTTTCCATCTCCAACTTTTTCTCTGATGCTCTTAATTGTATCCTCAACAAATGATGACATTTTCCAGTCACCTTTGCACTCACATACATTATATACAAAGTTGGAAAGCATCTTTTTACCTTCCTGAGTATGCATTACCTCCGGATGGAACTGTGTTGCATATAATTTTTTCTCAGGACATTCCATAGCAGCTACCGGACATACAGGTGTTGTCGCTGTGACAGCAAATCCTTCCGGAGCCTTTGCAATATAATCTGTATGACTCATCCATGCTATTGTATTCTTAGATACATCACTGAATATTACAGAATTATTATCTACCTCTACTTCTGTTTTTCCGTACTCGCTTACAGGAGCTGTCTCTACGCTTCCGCCTAAAAGATATGCCATAAGCTGTGAGCCATAGCATATTCCAAGTACAGGAATTCCAAGTTCCAGAATTTCCTTTCCACATCTAGGAGATTCCTCAGCATATACACTATTTGGACCTCCTGTAAAAATTATTCCCTTAGGATTCATCTCTTTTATCTTATCAAGACTTAAGGTATAAGGATGAACCTCACAATATACATTACATTCTCTTACACGACGGGCAATAAGCTGATTATACTGACCACCAAAGTCCAATACAATTACTAACTCTTTATCCATGTCTTCCTCCATTTTCAATAATAGTAACTCTGTCTTTTCGTACTGCTGACAGAAGTTTTATCAAGTAGATTAATAATACATCATGGATGTTTACAGTGCAAGTCTAATCAATAAACTCTTCCATAAATTTTGCAAGTTTCTTAAACTGCTCATTTGTCACAGGATTATCTGACTCAAATTCTAAAAGTTTTTTAAGATATCCCTGTTCCTCTACTATATGTAAACTATCCGGATACACTAGTTCAAATACAAGTGCCGCATGTCCGACTATATGATCTACACTGGTTTTCTTTGAACCGCGAAGTACTGCGTGCTTTTCAAAAAACTGTTTCATGACCTCCTCTGTAACCACCTCATTTTTTAACTGTTCTGTAGTCACATTATATATTTCCTCCATAGGAATATCATGGTTTACCTTTAAGATGTCAATCTTGTCAGCATCTCTTAAAATATCACAAAACATTACTGTCCTGTCATCAAGTCCCTCTTCTATGCGATACGCACTGTGATTCCATATAGCTTTGTAAATAATATCTATATCTTCATATTTATCTTTAAGTACCACATCACCATCAGACATTTTTTTCGCTTCAAGATATTTCTCAATAGCTTCCACATCAATATCAATATAGTCTGCAAGTTTTTTATCTTCAAACAATACTTTTATTCCATAATGTGCATGGTCTATCGAGTCTGCATCAGAAAATGTCCCAAAGTTCTTTATCTGCTCAAATCTTCCAACATCATGCAGCATTCCTGTAAGCCATGACAAAAGCACATCCTCTTCACTCAGGCCATTACTCTTTGCAATTCTCTCACACAGATTTGCAACTCTGTATGTATGGTCAACTTTTAATTTTATCTTTTCATCAGAAATATTATAATGGCTTGTATACTCTGCAAAAGCATCCCAGACTCTCTTTTTACTTATATCCATATATTTCCTCTTTTCTCCATATCTATTACAAACCCCTTAAACATTTATATAATACACTATTTTCCAATAACATTAATTATTTTTTGATTTCTAAATAGTAGTTTTAGATGGTGTACTGTATAATTCTTTTGTATTTTTATCTGTCAACATAATTAATTGTACCCAAAAATAGCTATGGGTGCAAGCCCACAGCTATTTTTCTTTTATATAACTTTTTTACAGTCCATTTTTAGTTATAATTTAAATAGGCGTTTGTTAAACTTTCCAAAATTCCTACTTTGAAGGAATAAGTCTTGCAATTCTTCCTGCAAATTCATTGAAGTTCTGTGTCTGAAGAATAACTCTTCCCGGACCTACGAGTTTTGTAAGGAATAAGCCTTCCCCACCTAAAAAGATATTTTTTAATCCTTTTACAGTTTCAATCTCATAGCCAACACTTCTATCAAAAGCTACAACATTTCCTGTATCTACTTTTAATACTTCTCCTGGTGCAAGGTCTTTAATAACCTTATCTCCATCTATCTCAAGAAATACCATTCCTGAACCTGTAATTTCCTGAAGGATAAATCCTTCTCCACCAAAGAAACCTGCTGACAATTTCTTAGACAAAGTTACAGAAAGATTAACTCCCGGCTCTGCACAGAGAAATGCTCCCTTCTGACAGATAAGACCATTTGTCTGACCTACATCAATTGGTAAAACTTCTCCTGGAACTGTTGAAGCAAACGCTATTGTTGCACCTGCCTGTGTTGCAGTATAATTAGCCATGAATAATGACTCTCCCGCAAACATTCTTCCGACACCTTTCAATACACCTCCACGTGTATTTGTATCCATCTGTACTCCCTCACTCATCCATGCCATTCCGCCTGACTGAGTATACATAGACTCTCCCGGTGCATCAAACATAACTTCAACTGCCGGCATAGTATTACCTATTACTTTATACTTCATATTCCCCTCCATTCCGATATTGTAATAATCAACAATATCCGTTCAAAAACATTTTATCCCTATAGAATCTATCATGATTTTCAAGCAATATTTTACCAAAGTAATAGGTATAAGTCAATTAATTGTTATATTTTATAATGGATTATCGTAACAGTTCAGCAGTGGCTAAACTGTTACAGAATTGGGCAAGCTTCGCATATAAAATTGCCCAATTCTATTCCTGTTGTACTCTTTTTTACGGTCAGCACAGTAAATGTGCAGACCTGTCTGAACTGTTACGGATTATCTCAACAATAACATAGGATCTACGGAAGTTCCCTTTTCCTCCACCTGGAAATACAAATTGTCCCCTTCTTCACTGTAATATTTTGTAGGCTTTGCTATCTTTGCTATAACATCTCCCTCCTTTATCTGCTGCCCTTTACTGACAGATATATTGTCAAGCTGGCCATATATAATCTTGTAATCACTGCCTATATCAACTGTCAGCGTCTTGCCATACTCGTCATTCTCTCCTATGTCAACGACCGTACCGTCTGCTGCCGCCTTTACCTCTGTTCCCTCTTTTGCCCCTATCACTATGGCAGGATTGCTTTTATACTCTGCAAGTGTCTTAAAAAATACTGTATTATTTTCACTGTACTTCAGTATAATATCTCCTTTTACAGGCCAGAGTAGTCCTTTTTCTGCATCAAATTTATCACTTTCATTAGTTTTCATTACAGCTGCTGTTTCTTTTGATTTCTTATCAGAATTCTCTTTAGACTTTTTATTTTCAGTTACTTTTGAAGTCTTTTTATTTTCTTTCTTATCAATATCAGTATCAACATTATCTACTGGTGCTTCTGTTGATGGAGCAATATTTTTGCCAACACTTACAACATCATTATTTTCCTCTGTATCTTTTACAGTTTCTTCTGGCAATTGCTGTTCTATCTGTGCAAGCTCACTCTTATCCTCTGCATTATCTTTGCTGTTCATCTTATAATAAACCGTTCCAATAGCCATCACACATATCAGAGCTGTGCTGACCGACAAATAAAACCCTTTTTTCTTCCAAAATGATTCATCTTGCTTAAACATCCCTTTTTCCTCCTAACCAAAAACCAAAGTTACTATTCACAACCATTTTTTCTACATTCTGAAAATCCTGCACAAAAGCAGCTTGGAATAGTAATAAAACAAAAAAATAAATCTGTCTCTATTGTTGACAGATTTATTTTTTTTATTCACACCAATATTCACTTTTCAATTAGTTGTTTCCCGACTCACATACATGTTCTTCTGTCCCATTTTGCGGACATACAATATTTTGTTGCGGTAAGGGCTGTTTTTCATTCTGCTTATATACAACCCTTGTATCACTCAATATATCATGAAGGCCTTTTTTCTCTTCATCAAGACCTGCCATAATATATCCAATATAAATTATAACCGCTGATAAAAATTTTCCAACTGTTTCTCTGTATGCAACTTCAAAAAATGTTAATTTACGATTCTCTGAGCTTATAACCTCAATTCTGAAAAGCTTTTTGCCAAGCGTTGATCCTGTATAATAAGTCAGAAGTATAAAATATGTCACTTTAAGCAGATATAAAACTATATCCATAACTGAATACTGAAATATAAAATCTTTTACAAGAAAATTGTCCGGACTTGCAAGCGATATTATCCAGAACGGAGTTTTTATTATCAGAAGCATCAGTGATACAAGAGTTATATCTACAATATATGCTGCCAGTCTGACAAAAAAACCGGCATATGTTCTGTCATTATTATTCTGCATAATACTTCAACACCCCGCTTCCCTTATTTTCCATTATATCATTAGCAAGCTGTAATTCTGATTTTGGAATAAGTTTATCTGCAGCACCAAACAATTTAGTCATCCAATCCGGCATATCTGATTCCGGCTCATAATAAATAATGTCTTCAGAGACTCCAAGCTCTGTCTGGAAAGCTGCTTTTTCCTCTTCAAGCGAACCAACCTGGTCAATAAGACCATTGTCACATGCCTGTTTTGCTGAATATATTCTTCCATCTGCAAGCTTTCTGACTGTTGCATCATCCATGTTTCTTCCATTGCATACAATCTCTACAAACTGGTCATATGCCTCATCTACAAGACTCTGCATAATATCATACTGCTCATCAGTGAGTTCAAGCCCTGCCGAACCCATAGCTTTATTCTCTCCACTTGTTATATCTATTTCTTTTATTCCAATCTTGTCATATAAATCCTTGCAGTTTACAAGAGATACAATAACACCTATTGAACCAGTCCAACAGTTTCTGTTTGCATAAATCTTATCAGCTGCCATAGCGATATAATAACCGCCTGAACAAGCCTGAGAAGAGAAATATGCCCATATAGGTCTTCCTGTCTTCTCTTTATATTCCATAAGTCTGAGATACATTTCATCACTCTGATAAACAGCTCCACCGGGGCTGTTTACATATAAAAGAATTCCTTTATTATTATCTGACTCTTCCATTTTTTCTACATACTCCATATACAAATCATGATTATAACCTGAAGATGCAGTCCATGCATTACCTGAAGAGCTTGCTCCTATCTCACCTTCAATATTTAATACACCTATAAAATCCTCTTCAGGCAGTTTTATAGAAGACTCCATTGTTGTTGACATAATGTCTTTAACTATTCCCTTTGCGTTATCTGTTTCTTTTGTCATCAACCTGTTTCCAATAACATTTGAGACAACTCCCGTTACTCCTACTGCTATAATGACAGCTCCTGCAGCCACAATTCCAATAATTTGTTTGTTCTTCATATAACCCTCCACTTTTCTCTAATATTCTCTGAAAATTACTTCCAGGAGAACATTTTAATATGTTTAATATATTCAAAAGGATGTGCCATATATAACTCTATATACGACACATCCTTAAATATCTATAACCCTAAAACAAGGTTTTTAATACTACAATTCAACTTTTACTTTCTCTAATTTCCAAAGTTCTGTTGCATACTCTTCAATAGTTCTGTCTGATGAGAACTTACCACATTTAGCAACGTTAAGCATTGCTGAACGTGCCCATCCGGCTTCATTGCGGTATGCCTGCTCAACTTTCTTCTGTGCTTCAGCATAAGAACGGAAATCTTTTAAGATAAAGTATACGTCCGGACGTCCGCCATCACCATCAAGAAGTGAGTTATAAATCTCTCTGAACTCTTCTGGATTGCCCGGTGCATAAGTTCCGTCAACAAGCTGTGTAAGAACGGCACGAATCTCTGAATCTGTATTATAAATTTCTCTTGGATTATACTGTCCATTGTGCTCGAACTCGATTACCTCATCTGAAGAAAGACCGAAGATAAATGCATTCTCAGCACCAACTTCTTCTACAATCTCAACGTTAGCACCATCCATTGTTCCAAGAGTAAGTGCACCATTAAGCATAAACTTCATGTTACCTGTTCCAGAAGCCTCTTTACTTGCTGTTGAAATCTGCTCAGATACATCTGCTGCAGCAAAGATAATCTCTGCATTTGATACACGGTAGTTTTCAATAAATACAACCTTAATCTTATCGTCAATGCTCTTGTCATTGTTAATTACATCAGCAACACTGTTTATAAGTTTGATGATAGATTTTGCTCTTCTGTAACCAGCTGAAGCCTTTGCACCAAAAATAAATGTTCTTGGATAGAACTCCATAGAAGGATTTCTCTTAATCTCATTGTAGAGATACATTACATGCAGGATGTTAAGGAGCTGACGTTTGTACTCATGAAGACGTTTAACCTGTACATCAAATATAGAACGAGGATTTACCTCAATACCGTTATGCTCTTTTATATACTCTGCAAGTCTTACCTTATTCTGATATTTAATGTTCATGAACTCTTTCTGACTGAGTTCATCATCAACATATACAGAAAGTTCATTGATATGTGCAAGATTTGTAATCCAGTCGTCTCCAATCTTTCTTGAAACCCAGTCTGCAAGAAGTGGATTTCCGTGAAGAAGGAATCTTCTCTGGGTAATACCGTTTGTCTTATTGTTGAACTTCTCCGGCATCATTTCATAGAAGTCTTTTAACTCCTGCTTCTTAAGAATCTCTGTGTGAAGTCTTGCAACACCATTTACCGAGAAACCTGCTGCAATAGCAAGATTTGCCATCTTAACCTGACCATCATAGATAATAGCCATCTTCTCAACCTTGCTGTAATCATCAGGATATGATTTCTGAATCTTAAGTATAAAGCGGCGGTTAATCTCTTCTATAATCTGGTAAATTCTAGGAAGAAGTCTTGAGAAGAGCTCTAATGGCCATTTCTCCAGAGCTTCTGACATAATAGTATGGTTTGTATATGCACATGTCTTTGTAGTAACATCCCATGCCTCATCCCATGTAAGATTATAGTCATCCATAAGAATACGCATAAGCTCTGCAACTGCAACTGTTGGATGTGTATCATTTAACTGGAAGCATACTTTTTCATGGAATTTACGGATATCATCATGTTTCTCCATATATTTGAGAATTGCACGCTGTACACTTGCAGACACAAAGAAATACTGCTGTTTTAAACGAAGCTCTTTACCTGCCATATGATTATCATTAGGATAAAGCACCTCACAGATTGTACGTGCAAGGTTCTGCTGCTCTACGGCTTTCTGGTAATCACCCTTGTCAAATGAATCAAGGTTAAAAGTATCTATTGCCTCTGCATCCCAGATACGAAGTGTATTTACCACATTATTATTGTATCCAACGATTGGAAGGTCATAAGGAACAGCTCTTACAGACTGGTAATTCTCCTGTACGAACTTATCTCTTCCAAATTCGTCTTTATGAATGGCAACATATCCGCCAAACTTAACCTCAACTGCATACTCTGGTCTCTTAATTTCAAAAGGATTACCATATTTAAGCCAGTCATCCGGTCTCTCAATCTGATAACCATTCTCAATAACCTGCTTAAACATACCATATTTATAACGGATACCACATCCATATGCAGGATATCCGAGTGTTGACAATGAATCAAGGAAACATGCTGCAAGACGTCCAAGACCGCCATTTCCAAGTGCTGCATCCGGCTCCTGGTCTTCGATAATATCAAGATCCATACCCATCTCATCAATGGCCTCTTTAATTGCCTTATTTCCCTTTAAGTTAATAATAATATTTCCAAGTGCTCTGCCTGTGAGGAACTCCATAGAAAGATAATATACTGTCTTTACATCCTGCTCCTCATATGTCTTATGTGTAGCCATCCACTGATCCACAACAAAATCCTTTACGGCATATGCAACTGCCTGAAACTTCTGCTGCTGGTCAGCTTCCTCTATTGATTTGCGGAAAAGTACCTTTAAGTAGTCCTCAACCTGTTTTTTAAACTCCTGTTTATTAATTTCTTTCATTTCAATTTCCTCCCCAATGCTACCTAATAAGTAATAGTATATACTAACCACCTTCAAAAATCAAACACAAGATAACTAAATATACATATCTTTTTTTAATATACAAACATACTTAACCCTATATTTCATATATATTTAACACAACACTTATTAAGGATTCAAAAATTATGTTTATACGAAAAAAGTATTGTTTATTGCGATTTTCATCTGTCCTATTTATGGCACATCTGCTTCTGACAGCATTTTTTTGCACCTCCTGTACCAAAAAAGACTATCACAAAACGAAACCGATTGAGTTTACTGTTGTAGCCGAAAGGGATATACCCGAAAAATTGTTACAGGTAATAGAGGAAAAGAAGAAATCACCACTGGAGCTAAGCTACAGCGACGGCAAATTCCTATATATAGTAAAAGGCTATGGTGCACAGAATACAACTGACTTCAGCATAGTTGTAAATGACTTATACCTCTCAGACAACACAATAATTTTTGATACCGACCTTTTTGGTCCAGGCAACACATCATCTCCCAAAAACGAAGTGTCCTATCCATTTATAGTAGTCAAATCCGAAAATATGGACAATGATATCATATTTAAATAAATATTTTATAAATTCTTGTATATTATATTTACAATACATGATAAAGAATATATATTATCTTTAGATAAATGTTCTCCCGAAGTTTCTTGGTGCTTGATTTTGTGAGATGATTTATTGTCAGATGTGTACAAATTTATGACGGAAAATCAGCTTCAAAATCAAGTGCAGGGGAGATTCCGAGAGAATATATAATGTATATGGAGGTATAAGCACAATGAATTTTTCTATTACAAAACAACCATCATCTGTTACAATGACAAACACTGATATCTTCCCTGACTGCATTTTTAAAATCGATGCCGTTACAGATGAAATTTTAAGAATTCATACGGTCGCAGATACAAATGAAAATCCTGACTTTTCATTTGCTATCGATACTCCGCCTGAACTCAACGGAAGATTTACAGTAACAGAAGCAAAAGATACTCTTAATATTTCAACATCAAAGATTAATTTAAAAATAAATCAGGATATGCTTATAGATATCTATAATGCTTCAGGTGATTTAATCTGTTCAGATACAAAGTCTGACTCTTCAGCAGAAAGCGACCTATCTGAAGAAGAGCTTAACCAGCTTATAGCTGAAGGTCATCTTGTAGATTCGGCTGGAGATAAATTCAAATACAAAGTAACTAAAAAAATCTTTGGTGATGAGGCATTTTACGGACTTGGCGACAAGACCGGATTCTTAAACAAACGTGGCTACGACTATATAATGTGGAACTCTGATAATCCCGATCCACACGTTGAAAATCCTACTTTTCGCGCATTATACAAAACGATTCCGTTTTTTATAGTACACTCCAAAGATTTCACCTACGGAATCTTTCTTGACAACACCTATAAGTCTACTTTTGACTTTGGTTTTGCAGAGTCTGACAAGTATTCTTTTACTGTGACAAACGGTGAGCTTAACTATTACTTTATATATGGTGAGTCTATAAAAGAGGTAATAGAAAACTATACTTCTCTGACAGGACGCTGTCCATTACCCCAGATGTGGACACTCGGATACCATCAGTCAAGATGGAGCTACTCTACAGAGGAAGAAGTGCTTGAACTTGCAAAAAATTTCCGCAAATATGATATTCCATGTGACGCAATCCACCTCGATATTGACTACATGGATAACTTTAAGGTATTTACAAGCGATGACAAAAAATTCCCTGACTTCTCTGGTTTAAGCGATAAGTTAAAAGAGATGGGAATCAAGCTTATAACAATTATAGATCCGGGTACAAAAGCCGAAGAAGGATATCATATGTATGACGAGGGTATTACAAACGGTTATTTTGCAAAAACTCCTGACGGTGAAGTATACCATAACACAGTATGGCCTGGAGATTCTGTATTCCCTTGTTTTACAAATTCGGATGTGCGTTCATGGTGGGGAAAACAGACAGACCTTCTTCTCCAAAAAGGTGTACGCGGAATCTGGAATGATATGAATGAGCCTGCAAGCTTTAACGGACCTCTTCCGGATGATGTTGTATTTCACGGGGATGACAAAGATTATCTTCACGAAGAAGTACACAATGTTTATGGTCACCTTATGGCAAAGGCAACTTATGAAGGACTTAAAGAAAACGATGGCAAAAGACCTTTTGTTATAACAAGGGCATGTTACAGCGGCTCACAGAAATACACAACTGCATGGACTGGCGATAACCAGAGCCTCTGGTCCCACCTCAAATTTGCAATTCCACAGGTTTTGAATATGGGAATGTCAGGAATGCCATTTGTCGGTGTTGATATAGGAGGTTTCGGTGCACATACTACACCAGAACTTCTCTCCCGCTGGATTGAGGCCTGCTGTTTCTCACCACTTTTCAGAAACCACAGTGCAAAAATGACAAGACGTCAGGAACCATGGGCATTTGATGAGGCCACATTAAACATTTACAGAAAATTTGTAAAATTACGTTATAAATTTATACCATATCTTTATGACTTATTCTATGAAGAAAGCATCACAGGTGTTCCGGTTTTAAGACCTCTTATCATGGAATATGAAAATGATCCTAATGTAGTTAACTGCAACGATGAATATCTCGTAGGTGCAAGCATACTTGTAGCTCCTGTAACAGATCAGGGTGCAACTACAAGAAGTGTATATCTCCCAGAAGGCGTATGGGTAGATTACAACACAGGAAAACGTATCTCTGGAAACAGGCATATCCTTTATAATGCACCAATCGATGTATGCCCTATGTTTGTAAAAGCCGGAAGTATAATTCCAACCTTCCCTGATATATCAAGTCTTGATGAAGAAAATACAAACAAACTTGTAATCGAGTTTTATCCAGACGGAAATAAT
>JAFPDA010000094.1 GCA_017425575.1 Lachnospiraceae bacterium
ACCCTGCACAAATGAATATGGATATTTCGAAATGCGCCTTGAAAGCATAGGCGGATTTGGCGCTAATCTCTGCGGCAAACTTCTTGGAGAACTTGGTGCCTTGTATCTTAAATTAAATGCCGCAAGCTTTTCAAGTTATGGCTCTGAAAAGAGAGGTTCACCTGTGAAAGCTTATATACGCTTTAGTATGCCCGAAAAAGAAATCCGTATAAACAGCCCTGTTATACACCCACATATACTTGCAATATTTCATGAAGCACTGCTTTCAAATCCTACTGTACTTTCAGGAACTGACGAACACACAAAGGTCATTATAAATACCGATACTTCTCTTGACAAAATTACTTTAAATTACAATCTGAAAAATATCTTTGTAATTGATGCACAGAAAATAGCACTTGAAGAAAAATCACGTATAAATATGATATTGCTGGGTGCTATATGCAAAGTTTCAGAATTTATTCCTTTAGACTCCGCAAAACAGCTTATAAAAGATACTCTCGGCAAAAAATATCCTTCAATGACAAATGCAAATATACGTGGTCTTGAACGCGGCTTTAACGAGATACGCTCATGTATTATCACACCGAAAAACAATGAGCCACAAAAGGCTATCCCCTCATCACATCTTGCACCAGAAGGCATATCTGATATACATTCTGTAAAAACACCTTCTGTTACACATGCATCATGGGGATATATAAACGCTCCCTTAGGAGGCATCAATCCCTGCATAGGCTCAACTGTCTCCAATGACCTCTCTGCCTCAAGAGAAGGCTATATACCACTTTTTATACCTGAAAAATGTATAAACTGTGGTCTGTGCGATTCCACTTGTCCTGATATGGTCTTCCAATTTGAAAAGGGTATCTACAAAGACAGAGAAGGCATGGTAAATAAGGGACTTGATTACAGCCACTGCAAAGGATGTATGCGCTGTGTGGAAATATGTCCTACAAATGCCCTTGTACAAGTAAAAGAACGTGATTATAAAAATCCACCATTTGCTTTGCGCAACAAAGATTTATTACCAGAAAAACTTGATTACGAAACATCCGGTGCCAGCTCATATATAACCAGTGAATCATATATGACAGAAAAAAGAGTAGATGGAGGACTTGTCTAATGGAAAAACAGAAATCACTTTTCGAAAGCGGTAATGAACTTGCTGCATATGCCGCAAAACAGATAAACTATGACCTTATGGGGTACTATCCGATAACACCCTCTACACAAATCGCAGAGTATCTCGATGAGATGAAAGCTGAGGGAAAACATGATATATCAATGATAGCTGCGGAAGGCGAACACAGTGCAGCCGGCATATGCTACGGTGCAAGCGCCGCCGGTGGACGTGCCTTCAACGCAACCAGTGCCAACGGTCTTATGTATGCCCTTGAACAGCTGCCCGTACAGTCAGGCACAAGATTTCCAATGGTTATGAATGTGGCATGCCGTACTATCTCAGGTCCTCTGTCTATAAAAGGTGACCATAGTGACATTATGTACACCCTCAATACAGGCTGGATAATTATGTTTGCAGCAAGCCCACAGGAAGTTTATGACTTCAATATATGTGCTCTCAAACTGGCGGAAACAGTGCAGCTCCCGGTAATAGTAGCATTTGACGGTTTCTTTACAAGTCATCAGAAAAAAAGCTGTATGGTATTTGAAGATGACAACACTGTCAAAAATTTTGTAGGTGAATATATTCCCAGATACCATGTACTTGATTTTGAAAACCCTGTATCCATAGGCTCATATATGAATGAACCGGATATCATAAATAATAAATACCAGCTCCATCTTGCAATGAAAAATGCTGCTTTACAAATTTCTGATATCTTTCACGATTATCTTGATATCTCAGGAAGAGCTTATGACTTTACCGAGAGCTATATGACAGAGGATGCAGATGTACTCTTATATATACTTGGCTCCTCATATCACACCGCCAAAGAAGCTGTTGATAAATTAAGAGAGCAGGGCAAAAAAGTTGGTGTATTTACAACAAAGTTTCTGCGTCCATTTCCATCTGACGCTCTTGCAAAAATATGCCAGAATGCCAAAGTGATAATAAGTGCAGACAGACAGGACAGCTATGGCGCAAATGGTGGAAATATGTCTATCGAACTCAAAGCAATGCTTCAGGAACACCATATATCCTGTCTTGTAATCACAAGAATATATGGTCTTGGCGGGCTTGATTTCTATATTGAAGATGCCATAAATATGTTACTGCTAGGATATGAGAACAATCCTGTTTTATTTGATTATTATGGTCAGACAAGCGGTGATACGGATTTTGAACCTGTCAAATATTTTAATCCGGTCAGCGAAAAGGAAGCCTCCCCAGGCTGTACAACTATCTCCAAAAACGACGGCAAAATAACTACCACTGGTGGAAATGTAAGAGAGACAACTGCCATGCCAAAAAGACTTGCACCAGGTCACGGGGCATGTCCCGGATGTGGTATTCCTGTAAATATAAACCTGTTGCTAAAGGGAATAGAAGGCAATGTAGTCCTCCTCTTTCAGACAGGCTGTGGAATGGTAGTAAACACCCCTTATCCCAAAACAGCTTTCAGAGTTCCTTATATACACAATCTGTTTCAGAATGGTGCGGCAACACTTTCCGGTATAGTGGAGATATTTCACAGAAAACAGAGACAGGGAAAATATCCTGAAGGCAGCATAACATTTATAATGGTAAGCGGTGACGGTGGCATGGATATAGGACTTGGAAGTGCTATAGGTTCTGCCC